>CBIHMD010000770.1:0-1502 GCA_966210655.1 uncultured Thalassospira sp. | reverse complement strand
CAGGATGAAGAAAATCATCGAGGTGGTGACAGCCGTATCGCGCAGCGACTGTTTGAGGCCGCTAAAGGTCAGGCCCCCCTTGCCCCGCAGGCGCATATACGCGCCGTAAACCAGAATGGCAAACACGCCTACACCGGCCGCCGGCGTCGGGGTGAACAGACCGGCCCCAAGACCGAGAATGATTGATCCGAAAATCACCATGACCGGGATCAGGCGCAGCAATGCCTCGCGGCGTTCGGCTGGTTCCATCGGTGCAGGGATGGGGGCGAGGCTTGGGTTCAGGCGAACCTGAATGGCAATGACCGCCATAAAGAACACCACCGCCAGCAAACCGGGAATGATGGCCGCCTGGAACATCTGGATGATCGATGCCTCGACCGTGACGGCGTAAATCACCAGTGCGACGGAGGGCGGGATCAGAATGCCAAGTGTTCCGCCCGCCGCCAGCGTGCCGGTAGCAAGGCGCGGCGAATAATTCAGGCGGCGCAGTTCCGGCAGGGCGACCTTGCCCATGGTGGATGCGGTCGCAAGCGATGATCCGCAAACCGCACCGAAACCGGCGCAGGCCCCGATGGCGGCCATGGCAACACCGCCCCGGAAGCGGCCGAGAATGGCGTTTACACCCTGAAACAGATCGCGTGACAGGTTTGCCTGACTGGCGAGATAGCCCATCAGGACAAACAGCGGCACGACCGACAGTTCATAGTTCGAGACAATCCCGTAAAACAGGGATTTGAACTGTTGCAGATAGGGTTCAAAGCGCAGGAACGGGAAGAACAGGCTGAGCACATAGTTGCCGCCGATCCCGACGCCGATCATGGCAAGCCCGACCGGAACGCGCAGTGCCAGAATAAAGAACAGCAGTCCGAGACCGCCAAGGCCGATTAATTCGCGTTCAGACATTGGCCGGGGCCTCGCTTTCGAAAATCTGGCTTGCGGCAATCAGCGCCCACAGGAACATCGACACGATGCCCGGCACATAGAACGGCCAGATCGGCCAGCCCAGAATTGCCGACAGGGTATTGTCGCTGCGGACTTCGATCAGGCCGTTGATCATCATATAGCCAAGGAACAGGGCCAGAAGCGTCATCAGGATGCCCGATACGATATCGACACCGCGCGCGAACCATTGGGGAAACATTTTGATAAAGACATCTACGGCGACATGGCCGTAGCGGGTCTGGCAATAGGGGAAGAACATCAGGGCTGCCGAACTGACAACCATGCTGACGAAATCTTCGTAGCCGATAATTGCCGGAAAATTCGCACCAAACAGGCGCGCAAGTTTGTCCAGTCCGAATGCGGTAACGTTGACGATGGTCACGACCGCGATCAGCAGGGCCAAAAAACCGCCAGCCACGGCAAACCAGGATGCGGCCTTATTCAGCACGTGTTTCATGTATCAATACAATCTTGCGGGAAAGCAGGGTTACGTAACGTTATGATACGTAACCCTGTCAGATTTGCCAGTAACTTGGAAAGATTACTGTTTGGTATGGGCG
>CBIHMD010000769.1:0-1503 GCA_966210655.1 uncultured Thalassospira sp. | reverse complement strand
GATTGCCGCCAATATCGTGATGTATGACCGCTTGATCAGTCTGGGCCGCTTTGCCCCGCGCCCGGTACGTGCAGGCGCCCCGACCGAACCGAAACCAGAAGCCTTTTATGGCGGCTGGATTTCACGCACCCGTGACAAACGCAAAGCCGATCCGGAAAAGTTTCGCCAGGCCCCGCCACCTGATTACAGCGTGATCGACGGGGCGCTGGATGACGACGATTAAGATATGAAAATGAAGCAACGGCCGCGAGGGAGGAGCGCGGCCGTTGCATTTTCCTGACCCGGTTTCATCGACAGGGGGAGGTCGATGACAGGGGGATGGGTCAGGTAATCCGGTTTGTCGTATCGTTTCAGGCGGCTTGGACTGTTGCTTCATCACTATCGAAAATCTCGGCCTTTTCGGGCAGAATGCCGTGCGGGTTGCGAAGCAGGTTGGCAATCATCCGCATTCCGACATCGCCTTGCAGGGTCAGCAGGCTTTCGGGATGGAACTGCACCGCACTGATCGGCAGGCTTTTGTGGCGTATTCCCATCACAACCCCGTCGCTGCTGCGCGCGGTGACCTTAAGGTCGGCTGGCAGGCTCGCCAGATCGGCAAATAGCGAATGATAGCGACCTACGACGATTTCAGTGGGAAGGCCCTCAAACAGTGGATCAGACGGGTCCAGTTTCACCTTAGACGGTTTCCCATGCATCGGTGTGTCGAGTTGACCAAGTGATCCACCGAAAAATTCGACAATTCCTTGCAAACCAAGGCAAACGCCAAAGACCGGAAGCCCCGCGGCAAGGGCACGTTCGATGCTTTGACGCAGACCATAATCATCGGGCCGCCCCGGTCCCGGGGACAGGAACACCAGATCAGGTTTGAAATCGTCAAAGGCTTCGTCCGGGAAACCGGGGCGGAGCGTTAATGTTTCGGCACCGGTTGCACGGATATAGCTGGCAAGATTTTGAACAAAGCTGTCTTCGTGATCGATGAGAAGTACGCGTTTGCCAACGCCTGAAATGGTCGGATCAATGGTGGCTTCGTCCTTGGCGTCACGGGTGACGGCATCAATCATGGCCGATGCCTTCAACACGGTTTCCGCTTCTTCGGCGGCAGATTCACTATCAAACAGCAATGTCGCACCCGCGCGAACTTCGGCGACACCCTGTTTGAGACGTACAGTACGTAATGTCAGGCCGGTATTCAGATCACCATTACACAGAACCGCCCCGATTGCGCCGCCATACCATGCGCGCGGGCTGCGTTCGACGGTTTCAATATGCTTCATGGCGGCCCGTTTGGGGGCGCCGGTGACAGTCACTGCCCAACAATGCGTCAGGAAGGCATCAAGCGCGTCGAATCCTTCGCGCAGGCGGCCTTCGACGTGATCGACCGTGTGAATCAGGCGGGAATACATTTCGATCTGGCGACGGCCAAGAATTCTGATGCTGCCGGGTTTGCAGACACGTGCCTTGTCGTTGCGATCAACGTCGGTGCACATGGTCAGTTCGGATTCT
>CBIHMD010000768.1:0-1510 GCA_966210655.1 uncultured Thalassospira sp. | reverse complement strand
GATCAGCACCCTTAAGGGCGATCAAAAGACCCGGATTGGTGCAGAACTGGCCAACACCCATCGTGAGCGATCCGACCCAGCCCTTGGCGATTTCAACCGCCTTGGCACCCATTGCCTTGGGCATCAGGAAGACCGGGTTGTTGCTGCCGAGTTCGCCATAGAACGGGATCGGTTCCGGGCGGGAAACGGCAATATCAAACAGCGCACGACCGCCACCGGTCGAGCCGGTGAAGCCAACCGCCTTGATCAGCGGATGGGCGACCAGCGCCTGGCCGACCTTGCGGGTGCCGCCATGGATCAGGCTGAACACGCCTTTGGGCATGCCGGTTTTTTGAATTGCGGCTTCGATGGCCTTGGCAACGATTTCGGATGTGCCGGGGTGGGCCGCGTGGCCCTTGAACACGACCGGGCAACCCGCAGCCAGTGCCGATGCGGTGTCACCGCCCGCGGTCGAAAATGCCAGCGGGAAGTTAGATGCACCGAACACACCGACCGGGCCAAGGGCCTTGTGCATGACGCGAATGTCGGGCTTTGGCAGGGGCTGACGATCTGGCTGGGCGGTTTCGATGCGGGCTTCGAACCATGATCCTTCTTCGATCCAGTCGGCAAAGAAGCGCAACTGGCCAACGGTGCGGCCACGCTCGCCGGTCAGGCGTGCCGCGGGCAGGGCAGATTCAAGATGGCCGATTTCGGTGATTTCATCGCCGCGTGCATCGATTTCATCGGCAATCGCACGCAGGAAGGCCGCGCGTTTGGCCGGCAGCATTGCCGCAAATTCTTCGGCACAGGCATTGGCCGCCTGAACCGCCTGATCCACCAGTTCCTCGGTGCCGTGCTGGAACTTTGTTGGCAGTTTTTCGCCGGTCGAGGGGTTATCGGCCTGAAACACATCCGGACCGTTCAGCCATTCGCCTGCAATATAGTGCTGTCCATTCAGCATGGAGCCTCCTGTGGGGTTGGCGTGTTTGTATGATGATACCGTGCAAAGGGTCGGGCGGTGGATTTCGGTAATCCTGCAACGCCCGATTTACGCGGTTTTATTTGGCGGCAGCTTAAGAAATCGGGGATGGGATGTAAATATCATATTATATGACAAAAATGCCCTCGACAGCCACCATCAGAGATTCAAACAGTTAAGCATTATTGGATAATTTATACAATTGTAATTGGTCAGAGAAAGTCATGGGCGTGTGTGCCCGCCAGAATTCAGATTATTGACAAAGCCCGGAATGAATCAAAATCGTCATTTCGGGCGAAGCGGCGCGCAGACCCGGAATCCATACCCGATTGAAAGAGACTGGATTCCCGCCGTCGCGGGAATGACGATCTGGTTGGGGATGCTTTGTCAGCAGTCTGGCGGACGTGTATGCCCGTGTCGCGCATGGCAGCGAAAGATTACCGGTCTGCCAAAAAGGGACTTGCGCGATGCGCGGCGTCATAACGACCCATGTCGATTAGCGGACGTGGGGAACTCGCGGCTGATAATGAGGGATTAGCTGGCGACCGATTG
>CBIHMD010000767.1:0-1513 GCA_966210655.1 uncultured Thalassospira sp. | reverse complement strand
GATGGAGTTTCCAGAAGGATCGGCGTTTCCCAACCAGACCGGTAAATTTGTTTGCGGCGGGGAAACCGTCCCGGTCGGTGAATGCTATTACTATGGCGGCAAAAAGCTTTCAGGACCGGACGAACTGGCCAGCCTGATGGAACGTGATCGCCAAATTGCCGCAAAAACCGCTGCCGAAGAAGCCGCCCGGAAAGCCGCATCCGAAACTGCCCAACCGCAGGCCACGGCCCAAAGCGGTTGCCGCAATGCCAGCGGCACATTCCGCGACAATACCGGCAATTCCACCCTTAAACTCGACTCGCCCGGTCAGGGAAACGGTAATTTCGTCAGTTACACCTATGGCAGCGCGCAAAAATTCCGGTTCGAAATCGGCTTGTCCTATGTCACAACGCCCGACAGCATTTCGGTCACCTATGGCAATGGCACCTATAGTGATGCGGCAACCGGACAGGTTCTGCAGCGCATGGGCGTACCATCAGGCACTTTTTCGTGCCGGTTTGACGGCAACCTGCTGGTGATGGACGGCGTGGAATATCGGAAGTAATCAAACGGGAAAAGCGTCCCAAAACATCCCCACAGGCAATTAAACTCTTGGGCGAAACAAAGGCAGAAAGCGGCCAAAACGCCCCAATCCCCTTGATATTGGCCGTAAATTTGCCCGGAGGCCCGCATAACCTTTTTGTCAGATGACAAGGAGATTGTTGCGTGCCTGTACCTGAACAGACAGATGAATCCGCGGAAAACAACCGCGGCGATAAAGTCTTTTTTGCTGCTTTCATGACCGGCATTGCCGCGATCAGCTTTGGCATTGGTGCGTTTGTCATACTGGCCGAAGTACCGCCCTATCAGTCGATGAAAAATGCGTGGCGTGCGGGCACGGCCCTGTGGGAACAACGCACCAAATACAGCAGTGTCGAACGGCTTGATTTCTGGTCCCCCGCCCGGACCGAAGAAACCGGTGTAACGATCAATAAAGCCGATAAGACCCAGAAAGGCCTCACCCTGTATTCATCGGGTGACGGGCCGCATGCGGTCCTGATCGATATGGATGGCAACATCGTCCATGAATGGCGCATGCCGTTTAGCGAAATCCACGATGAAACATCGCCGATCCCGAACCCGCAAAAAGACGATTTCATGCATTGGCATACCGCGAAAATGGCCCCCGATGGGGACCTGATCGTGCAATATACCGCGGCGGGCGACACACCTTATGGCTATGGTATGGCCAAGCTTGACCGCAATTCCAAACCGGTCTGGAAATATCTGGGCACTGCGCATCACGATTTTTCGATTGCGCCCGATGGCCGGATTTATGCTCTGACCCAGGAATTCCGCTTTAACACATATGCCAACCGCAAACAGCTAACCCCGCCACGGCTTGATGATTTCGCGGTGATCCTGTCGCCGGAAGGCAAGGAAATCAAACGTGTCTCGATCCTTGATGCGCTGATCAATTCCAGCTACGCCAACATGGTCGATTTCGCGCCCTATTTCGCGAACGAGGACGTGT
>CBIHMD010000766.1:0-1513 GCA_966210655.1 uncultured Thalassospira sp. | reverse complement strand
CCAGAAGGCCAATCGCAATCGGCATATGAAGGGCGACCTTGTCGGGCTGCCCCGGTGTCGGTTCGGTTTTCTGTGCAACTGTCAGGTGGAACTGCTTGGCATCCGCATCATGTTCACCGTGCCAGCTAAGGCTTGGCGTGCCTGCCTGCGAATACCAGATTTTAAGCTGGCCAAGGTCGACATCATTGGCATCTTCCATCGCCTTGGCAAAATCATCGCAGGTCACCGCCTGCCCGTCATGGCGATCGAAATAAAGATCAATCCCTTTGCGATAGCCATCCGCCCCCAAAAGGGTATGCATCATGCGGATAAGCTCCGCCCCCTTTTCATAGACCGTGGCGGTATAGAAATTGTTGATTTCCATATAGCTGTCCGGGCGCACAGGGTGGGCAAGCGGCCCGCCATCCTCGGGGAACTGGCGCGCACGAAGTTGGGCGACATCCTTGATGCGCTGCACCGGGCGGGATCGCTGATCGGCGGAAAATTCCTGATCACGGAAAACCGTAAGCCCCTCTTTAAGGGATAACTGGAACCAGTCGCGGCACGTCACCCGGTTGCCCGACCAGTTGTGGAAATATTCATGCGCGACAATCGATTCGATCAATTCATAATCCGTATCGGTCGCGGTATCGGGCTTGGCCAGGATGTATTTGGCGTTAAACACATTAAGGCTCTTGTTTTCCATCGCCCCCATATTGAAGTCGGAAACCGCGACGATATTGAAAAGGTCCAGATCGTATTCAAGGCCATAGACCTCCTCATCCCACTTCATCGACCGGATCAAACTGTCCATCGCATAATCGCAGCGGTCTTCATTGCCATGTTCGACAAAAATGCGCAGTGCAACATCGCGCCCCGACATGGTTTTGAAGCTGTCCTCAACACATGCAAGGTCCCCCGCCACCAGCGCAAAAAGGTAACTCGGTTTCGGGAACGGATCTTCCCACACCGCAAAGTGCCGGTTGCCGTCAAGATCACCGCTATCGATCAGATTGCCGTTTGAGAGCAAAACCGGGCAGCTTGCCTTGTCGGCATGGATGGTGACCTTATATGTCGCCATCACATCCGGGCGATCCGGGAAATAGGTAATGCGCCGGAACCCTTCCGCCTCGCACTGCGTGCAGAACGCGCTTTGCGATACATAAAGCCCTTCAAGCCGCGTATTGGCGACGGGCGATATCTGGGTTTCGATATCAACAACAAAGGTTTCGCCCGGTGCGGTAAAGCTTAAGCCCGATTTATCGACACTGTATTCATCAACACCAAGCCTGCGATCATCAACCGCAATCGAAACCAGCTTCATGTCTTCGCCGTCAAGATGGACCTTATCCCCGCCGCCGGTCCCGCAAACAGGATTCGCATGAACGAACAGCCGGGATTTCACATTTGTGACATCCCGATCAAGTTCGAATACCAGTTCGACCTTCTCGATCAGAAAGGCCGGTGCGGTGTAATCTTCGCGGCGGATGACTTGCGGTTGATCAGACATCAGACAGTCCTTTTTCCCTTGGTC
>CBIHMD010000765.1:0-1516 GCA_966210655.1 uncultured Thalassospira sp. | reverse complement strand
CGCACGCGAAATCAGGCTGCTGGCTTCGGGGCTGCGCCAGCCGGTCTGTCCGGGGCCAATGCCGACAATCGACAAACGTCCCTGCGGACGACCGGATTGCAGCGGATCGATGTCATCAATTGAAAGTCCGATGGCACAAGTGGCTCGTTTTGATTTCTGCTTCGAAACGATCAGGGTGCCGTTCTTGCCGATCGTGGCAAGTGCCGCGCCCTCCGCAACCCCGTGGCAGCCGGTTTCGGCAAAGACAATGTCGGACGGATTGGCAAGGCGGGGGGCTTCGGCTTCCAGTGTGGCGGCGTCATAAAAACGTGCCGGGACGCCCAGATGATCGGCCAGTGCGTGAACGGCGGCTTCATCGGCCTTGAGATCGATGGACGCAACGCAGGCAACGCTTTGCGCACTCAGGCCATTTTCGGCAAGGGTTTTGGTTGCGAGTTTGATCAGTTCGTCCGGTTCGCAATGACGTTCGCATCCGACGCCAAGCGCCAAGACCGGCGGATGATAGATAATCTCGTGATTGTTCTTGTCGTCACGGCTCGTGTCCATCGCCTTGGCGGTGGTGCGAATGACGACCTTGCCGGTGTCGCTTCGTTCGATATTGCTGTTGGTCAGCCATGCGGCTGATCCTGCCTCGATCTCGAACCGGGCGGTTTCACCGGCCAGAAGGGCGGCGGTGGCCGGTTTGGCGGCCTGCGGATTGGCAAGATGCCAGCCGACGGGGGGCTCATCAAGGGCCAGTCCCAGCATGGCATCGCCGGGCGTAGTGATCGCCGCCTGCCCGCCCAGCCGTTCGGCCAGATCGCGCGCCAGTCGATTGCCGCCGTGATGTCCGCCCAGAAGCGGGATAAAAGTGCTGCCGGCTTCGTCGACGGCGATGACGGCCGCGTCCTGCCACTTGCCAGCCAGAAGCGGTGCCAGTGCGCGGATCAGGATACCCGATGCGCAAACACCAATGATCACATGGTCAGCCGAAAATGTTTGTTGCAGATGCGTAATGGTATCATCGAACGCAACATCAACATCGCTTGTCGAGACGCGCGTGCGCAGACCATGGACCGATGCACCCTGCAGGTTTGCAGCAATGCGTTTGGCGGTGGCAAGTGCACGTTGCGTCAGACAGATGACCGCAATCGGTGCAATCGGGTCCGTCG
Source organism: uncultured Thalassospira sp. (assembly GCA_966210655.1). GTDB lineage: Bacteria > Pseudomonadota > Alphaproteobacteria > Rhodospirillales > Thalassospiraceae > Thalassospira. Next base: position 365 of record CBIHMD010000765.1, on the reverse strand, counting down.
GCAGGATCGGGTTGGTATTGCTGGCGGTGGGGATATTCGGGGGTGTCATCGCCATGCGTCTCCGCGACGGTGGATCAGGATCATCGAGAAATAGGGTGCGATGGTATCTTCCGGAAGGTCCCCAAGCGCGACCATTTTCTGGGTTTCAAGCGTCGCGCGTTCGATATAGCGCGCCCGGCTAGTCAGGCCAAGTTCTTCGATCACCTTGCGGACCTTGGTGAAGTGGCGGCCAAGTTTGATGATGGCGGCCGCATCGGTATCGCCAAGCTGCTCGCGCAGGCGTTCTTCGGACAAGGGCCCCGGAATAACCTGCAACACGTCGTTTCTGGCGGCAAGTGGTGCGCCAAGCTGTGCGGCACAGGCCA
>CBIHMD010000764.1:0-1519 GCA_966210655.1 uncultured Thalassospira sp. | reverse complement strand
ATCCACGGCTCAGGAAATGGGCGGAAATGCCCATTTTGTGCAGTGTATGATAAAGCGCGATTGCGGTTGGCGTTTTGCCTGCACCACCGATGGTAAAGTTGCCAACACAGAAAACCTTGCATCCCGGATGGCGCATGGTTGTCGTCATTGCCCGAATGCCTGCACCTGCGCGCCACAGCAGGGAAAAAGGCGACAGCGCCTTGGCCATGCAGCCGTCTGTTAGCCAGAAATCAGGGGCCCGCATTGGCAACCTCGCCGGTTAAAAGGGGGGTGATCGCATCAATGGTTCGTTCCAGAACCTCCGCCTTTGAATTGGCATATGCCAATGCGGCATTTGCCAGTGCGCTCGCCTTTTCCGGATGGGTCAGAAGAATATCGATCTGTCTTGTCAGGTCATCACGATCAGCCACAGGCCGACAGGCATGCACGGCAAGAAGTTCCTGACTGATATCGCTAAAATTGCTCATATCGGGGCCGTGCAGAATGGCACATCCAAGTCGGGCCGGTTCCAGCGGGTTTTGTCCGCCGGACGCACAAAGGGATTTTCCGATCAGGCAAACCGGTGCAACCCGGTAATAAAGCCCCATCTCGCCCATCGTATCGCCAAGATAGATGTCAATATCTTCGGTGATTTTGTGCCCCAGGCTTCGGCGGGCAACGCGCAATCCCTGCGCAATCAGATCCGCCTCGATTTCATCAGCACGATCTGGGTGACGGGGAACGATAACTGTCAAAAGGCCTTTATGCTTTGGCGAAAGTGCCTGATGAACCTGCGCACAGGCCAGTTCCTCGCCCTCAAACGTACTTGCCGCAAGCCATACCGGGCGGGTGCCGATCTGCGATTGCAGTTCGGTTAGGGCGCCGGCTTCGACCGGCAGCGGGGGGGCTGCAAATTTCAGGTTCCCGACGTCGCGCACATCTTTGCCGCCAAGGGAAACGAACCGCTCAGTTTCCTTGCTTCCTTGCGTCAGGATCAGGTCAAACGCGGAAATGACCGGCGTGATAAAGGATGGAAATCGTGAATAGCTTTTGAAGCTTCGGGCCGAAATGCGGCCATTGAGCAGTGCCAGTCTTGTTCCTGCCTTCTTGGCCTTGGTCAGAATGTTGGGCCAGAAATCACTTTCTAGCCAAAGTGCTGCATCCGGTTTCCAGTGGTGCAGAAAACGCGCAACGCAAACCTGTCGATCAATAGGGATAAACTGATGGATCACTCCTTTGGGGAGGCGCTGATACATCATTGCAGCCGATGTAACGGTACCCGTGGTGACAAGGATCGAGGTTTCGGGAAAACGCGCGCGAATGGCGTCGATCACGGGCAGGGATGACAGGGACTCACCAACACTGGCACCATGTATCCAGACAAGCTTTCCCTTCGGGCGCAATGCACTGGCATGGCCGAACCGTTCACCGATCCGTCCTGCATCTTCCTTGCCGCGTTTTTTGCGCCGTTGCAGATAAATGCCAAGTACCGGACCCAAAAGCCGTGTCGCCACGCGATAGGCGTAAAACAGGCTCATTT
>CBIHMD010000763.1:0-1524 GCA_966210655.1 uncultured Thalassospira sp. | reverse complement strand
ATGCCACGCTGAGCCCGCAGATGCAGAAGGCGGCGCGCCATATCCTTGATCATCCCAATGACGTTGCCCTGCGGTCGATGCGCGCCCTTGCACGCGCGGCCAATGTCCCGCCCAGCACGGTAACGCGCCTGATGGCGGCCATCGGGGTCGATACCTGGCAACAGTTCCGCGACAGTTATCAGAACCGGTTGCTTGACCTTCCGGCAAGTTATGCGCACCGGGCGCGCGCGTTGCAAAACAGCGAAGCCGATATCCATCGTGATACGCATTTGCTGGAAGGCATGGCACAGGCCGAGATCGGTAATATCGGCCAGGCATTCGGGCCGGAAATGTGCGAATGCATGAAGGATGCTTGCGAACATATTGCGCGTGCCCGTCAGGTATTTGTCGTCGGACGTGGTGCGGCCTATCCGGCGGCGTATCAGTTTGCCTATGCCTATCGGCTGTTTAACGACAATGTCGTTCTGGTGGACGGGCGTTCGGGGGCATTTGGCGATCAGTTGCGCGGCATTGGCCGGCGCGACATCCTGATTGCGGTGGGTGCGCGGCCCTATATCCGCGATACGGTGCGTGCGGTCGAGTTTGCGCGTAATCAGCATTGTCCGGTGATTGCCGTCTGTGATTCAGATGTTGCGCCGATTGCAATGGATGCGGTGACCAAGCTGGTCGTGTCCGACAGATCCCCGTCCTTTTTCCAAAGTTTTACCGCCAGTGTTTCGGTCATGCAGGCGCTTGTCGCCCTTCTGGTCGCGCGCGGCGGGCAAAAGGCACTGCAACGGATTGCCGCAGCAGAAGAACAACTTGCGGCTTTTGATACCTATTATGACGAAGCCGATCCCACTCGGAATTCCAGACCATGACACAGGCCCATAGTAACCCCGAAACCTATGTCCTCCATCGCAGCAGTGTCGCAACGCCACCGCGTGCGGTTCGAGGCGACGGCATTTATATCTTTGATCAGAATGGCAAAAGTTATCTTGATGCCTGCGGTGGTGCGGCGGTTTCATGCCTTGGTCATTCCGACCCGGCGGTGCGTGCGGCCATGCATGCCCAGATTGATCAGATCGCCTATGCGCATTCCGGCTTTTTCTCGTCCGATGCGATGGAAGAACTGGCCGAAGACCTTGTCACCCATGCCCCCGAACGCATGGCCAAGGCGTATTTCGTTTCAGGCGGGTCCGAGGCGACCGAGGCCGCCCTTAAAATGGCGCGGCAGTATTTTCTGGAAATCGGGCAGCCTGACCGGAAATACGTGATTGCACGCCGCCAGTCCTATCACGGCAATACGCTGGGTGCGCTTTCAGTTGGCGGCAATATGTGGCGTCGCAAACAGTTCGAGCCACTGCTGATCACGGCAAGCCATATTGCGCCCTGTTATCAGTATCGTGATCAATTGCCGGGCGAAAGTGACGAGGCATATGGTTTGCGGGTTGCCAACGAACTTGAAACCGCGATCCTTGAACTGGGAACAGGCAGCGTTGCCGCCTTTGTCGCCGAACCGGTCGTGGGGGCGACATCGGGTGC
>CBIHMD010000762.1:0-1527 GCA_966210655.1 uncultured Thalassospira sp. | reverse complement strand
CTTGCACACAAGTCATATGACGAATTGCGTCGGAAAGAATACAGGAATGGATCATGTCAGGTGATATTTCAGCCGTACAGCAGCCCCGCATTCTGCTGGAGGAACGGTTTGAACTGGGCGAATGCCCGAACTGGGACGACGATAATAACCGCCTTTATTGGGCCGATATCGTTGATCAGAAAATCCATGCGCTTGATATCGAAACGGGGCAGCGGCACAGTTGGTCATTTGAAAGCGAAGTCGGCTGTTTCGGTCTGACCGATCAGGGGCGTCTGGTTGTGGCGCTGAAAAGCGACATCATCCTGTTCGATCCGAAAACCGATAGTCGCGAAAAACTGGCCGCGGTCGATGGTAACAATGATATGAGCCGCACCAATGACGGCAAGATCGGCCCGGATGGGGCATTCTGGGTTGGTACCATGGACCAGAATGCCGACAAGCAGCCCGTCGCGTCGCTGTATCGCGTGACCGGTGCGGGGGAAGTCGAACACAAGGCAGGTGGGATCAAGATTTCCAACGGCCTGGCATGGTCTCCCGATGGGCGCATTATGTATCACTCGGATTCTCGCGGACCATGGGTCAATCGCTGGGACTTTGATGTCAAGACCGGCGCGATCGACAATTGCCAGCGTTTCCTCGACCTTGACGACACGGTTGGTCGTCCGGATGGTGCGGCGGTTGACATGGAAGGCTGTTACTGGAGTGCGGGCGTCTCGGCGGGCAAGCTGAACCGGTTTGCGCCCGACGGCACGTTGCTGCTGTCAATTGATATGCCGATGCCTAACCCGACCATGCCGTGCTTTGGCGGGGCGGATATGAAAACGCTTTATGTCACCAGCCACATGGAAAACTACCCGGCGGAAAAACGTGATGAGTTTCCCAATGCGGGCAAGCTTATCATGTTGCGTGTCGATGTTGCGGGCGTGCCGGTCAACCGGTTTCGCGAAAGCGGGTAAGACATAACGCCTGAAACAAAAGGGCCGTGCAGGATGTTCTGCGCGGCCCTTTTTCTTTTGGTTCTCGGGGTGACTTATGCGGCCCTGATGGTCGCGTGTGCTGTGCCGATACCGTCAAAAATCGCTTCGATCTGGCCATGGTTGGTCGGGGTTGGTGTCGTACAGGCGCCGGTGGTGATGACCGTGCCGGGTTTCAGTTTCTGACCGCGCGCAGCCAGGAAGCGCACAAGATAGGCCAATCCACCAAACGGATCAGGCCAGGAGGCAGGATCGCTGTTTTGTGCCAGAACCTTGTCATCCGATCTTGTTTCGACCGGCACATTCAGAAACGCCATGTCCTGCCAGTTGGTGATTTCCGGGCCAAGCACCAGGTAGCCGGTCGAATTCAGATCGGCCAATGTAGCGACCGGACCCTGTTTTTCAAGATACCTGCGGTCCGCGATTTCGATCGCCAGATGCACGCTTTTGATGTGGTTCAGAACCGTTTCGGCAGTGGCATTGCTATCCGGCGTACTGGCCATGACCACGGCAATCACGGCCTCGATATTCGGGACATGGACATCATTTGTGG
>CBIHMD010000761.1:0-1530 GCA_966210655.1 uncultured Thalassospira sp. | reverse complement strand
GATGGTGCCGACGTTAACGTGCGGTTTTGTACGCGCAAACTTTTCTTTAGCCATTGCACTCAGATCCTAATCCGAACCAAAAAAAACACGTAAGAACCCACCGCACGAGCCGACGGGATCATATATAAAATCTGGAGCGGGTGAAGGGAATCGAACCCTCGTCGTAAGCTTGGAAGGCTTCTGCTCTACCATTGAGCTACACCCGCATATTCTCTTTGCGAGCTCTCGCGAGGGCGAGAGAATGGTGGAGGGGGCAGGATTCGAACCTGCGTAGACTAAGTCGGCGGATTTACAGTCCGCTGCATTTGACCGCTCTGCCACCCCTCCATCAGGGTCAAAACGTTGTCGGGGTTAACCCCCGGCTTCGTTCGGCGAGGGAGGGAATACGTTGCAGGGCCCGTCCTTGTCAACAGCAAAAAAAACACGAAATCGTATTTCCTTTCCTATATGTTCCCCATGCTTTCGTTCCAGAGCGAAACAAAGTGCATTCACATCCTTACCGCCCGGAGGTTTCCGCCATCATGTCGCGTCGCAACAATTCACGTTCAGCCAACCGTTCCAGCGGAACCGGTCCGGGCGACAGCTTACCGCAAGACGATGATAAACGTGACGGCAATTCGCGTCGCGGACGAAAACGCGGTCGCGACGGCGGCAATGCCGGTGGGGCTTCGCGCCTGATTCTGTTTGGTCGTCACCCGGTTCTGAACGCTATTTATAACCCGCAACGCACGATTCACCAAATCTGGGCGTCCGAAGCCGTTCGCGATGAAATCGTTGCCGCCCTTGCCGATACCGAGCGCACCGATGTCCAGCTTGACGCCGCCGGGCGCACCGATCTTGATGAAATGCTGCCACCGGGCACCGTCCATCAGGGCATGGCCATGCATTGCGCGCCCCTGCCCCAGATTTCCGTCGAAGAACTGATCGCCGATACCCGTGACGAAGAACAATGCACGGTTCTGATCCTTGATCAGGTCACCGACCCGCACAATGTCGGGGCGATTCTCCGCAGTGCCGCGGCGTTTGGTGCCGCCGCCGTCATCGTGCCCGACCGTCACGCCCCGCCCGAAACCGGCGTTCTGGCAAAATCGGCCAGTGGTGCTCTTGAAACCGTGCCCTATATCCATGCCGGCAATCTCAGCCAGACCATCGAAAAGCTTAAAGGTGCGCATTTCTGGCTGGCGGGTATGGATGGCTATGCCGAACAAACGCTGGCCGAAGCCAAACTCAAGGGCCGGGTCGGCATCATCATGGGGTCCGAAGGCGAAGGCCTGCGCCGGCTGACGCGCGAAAATTGCGATTTCCTCGTCAAACTGCCAATGTCGGACCGCATCGAAAGCCTCAATGTATCCAACGCAGCCGCAGTCGCCCTTTACGAACTGTATCGCCGCTAGGAACAAGGCCCAAAGCCCGGATTCCCGGCCGTCAGGGCACCGCCAGAAGCAGGGAAAATACGCCTCGAAATTTGATGCTATTTTCCCTGCATCAAAGTCTTGCAATCATGCGCATCACGGACTATGTTTCGCGCCG
>CBIHMD010000760.1:0-1532 GCA_966210655.1 uncultured Thalassospira sp. | reverse complement strand
GACCGGCGACAAAACTGCCACCATCACCGGCGATCTGACCCTTCTGGGCCAGACCAAGCCGCTGGTTCTGGACGTGACCCTGACTGGTGAAGGCGATCACCCGATGACCGGAGATCATGTTCTTGGTTTCGGCGCGACCGGCACCGTGACCCGTTCGGAATACGGCATGAACTATCTGGTCCCGGCAGTCAGTGATGAAGTCGAACTTCAGATTTCGACCGAATTCCTGCAGCAGAAATAATTATCTGGCCAGACCGGCGGCGGCACATGATTGCCCCGCCGGTTTCCTCTTTTATTCGAAAGTTTCACATATGGTGCTTCGCAGTACGCAAACGGGCTTTGGTTCGGTGACCAAGGGCTTTCACTGGCTGATGGCGATCCTGATCGTGCTGATGTTTGCGATTGGCTGGTATATGGATCTTTTGCCGCTGGGGCTGGAAAAGCTGGCGTGGATTTCACGCCATAAGTCGATTGGTGTGACCATCCTTTTCCTGGCGGTTTTGCGTATTATCTGGCGATTATCCGAAAAAACGCCGCTGCCGGTCGGGGAGCATCGCTGGGAAAGAGTGGTTGCAAAACTTGCCCATATTGCTCTTTATGGTGTGTTGATTGTCATGCCGCTGACTGGCTGGCTGATGTCGTCGGCAGCAAACTTTTCGGTCAGCGTGTTCGGTCTGTTTACCCTGCCGGATCTGGTTGCACCGGATCAGGCGCTGTTTGAAACGCTGCGCACGACCCATTGGGCGCTGTCATGGGGTATTGTCGGGCTTGTCGGGTTGCATGTTGCCGCTGCTCTCAAGCATCACTTCATTGATCGCGATATGACGCTGCGCCGGATGTTGCCGGTAGTGAAAGGAAAATAATCATGGATACAGGACTTGGGAAACTGTTGCGGACTGCGGTGATTGTTCCGACTCTGGCATTATCATTTCCGGCTATGGCGGCGGATGCCTGGACTGTCACGCCTGATGACGGTGGCATCGAATTTACCGGCACGCAGCTTGGCGCGACGTTCGAGGGGGAATTTGAAAGTTTCAACGCCGATATCGTCTTTTCGCCCGACGATCTTGCCGGATCGAAAGTGGTGGTCGTGATTGATATTGCGTCGGCCGATTCCGGCAATCCTGATCGCGACAGCCAGATTAAAACGGCTGACTGGTTTGATGTGGCCCAATGGCCGACCGCAAGGTTTGAAACCAAATCCTTCCGCGAAATCGGTCCGAACCAGTATGAAGCGGTGGCGGACCTGACGATTCGCGACGTGACAAGGGAAGTGGTCCTGCCGTTCCGCCTTGAGATCGACGGGAACGAGGCCGATGCCGAAGGGACGGTTGTGATCAAACGCACCGATTTCGGTGTCGGACAGGGAGAGTGGAGCGACACCAGCCAGGTTGGTGACGAGGTCACAATCCGTATTGATCTTGACGCGACCCGGTCATGATGCCGATAGCGCGATAACGCAATAGTCCGATAAACGAAAACAGCCGCCCGAATGGGGCGGCTGTTTTTATTTGGGCGTAGCAATCGAAATC
>CBIHMD010000759.1:0-1534 GCA_966210655.1 uncultured Thalassospira sp. | reverse complement strand
TGTCAGCACTGTTCCAGAAATTGGAGATACTGTCATCAATTGCCCCGGAAACGGCACTTGGAACACCAAACAAGCCGGTACTGACCAGATGGGTTTTCTTGTCCTGCAAGGTGGTCATGGCTTTTTGTGCACAGGTATCGAAACTGTCGCCCGGCACGTCAAGAAGGGCAGGGATCGAACCCTTTTTCTTGTTAAAGGCAATCTGAACGTCGGGTTCAAGCATAACCTGCGCCATTTTTTGCTGGGCGGCTCTGGCTTCGTCGCCATCCATCGCCGAAAAGGCAAAGGCATCAACCGTCATGATATAGGCGGTGTCGATGGCCGGGGCGAAGGCGCAGCCAACCGTTGCACCCAGTTCGACCCCGGCAGCAATGATTTCACCCTTGGCCCAGTCACCCATGAACTGAAACGCCGCATCGCCACGAATGACCATATTGGTCGCTTCGTTCCAGTTCCGGCCCGGGCTTGCTTCATCAACAAAGGGCTTGAGTGCGGCAAAGGTTTCAAATACGTCGCGCATGGTATCGGACGCCAGAAGTTCATCATCCAGCGTGCTGTATAGCTGGGCGTAAAATTCACGCCCGCCAACGCCCAGAAGGACACTGTTAAACAGGATACGTTCCTGCCACGGCTGCCCGCCAAGACCGATCGGGACAATACCGGCATCTTCAAGCTTTTTGGCCGCATCATTAAATTCCGGCCAGCTTTTCGGCACTTCTATCCCGGCTTTTTCAAGCGCTTCGGCATTGTAAAACATCCAGTTTTCACCGTGGATGTTGATCGGGGCCGCGATGTAATCGCCATCATATTTTGCCGCCTGAACGATCAATGGCGGCAGTTTTTCATCCCAGTTTTCTTCTTCGGCCACCGCATTCACATCCGCCAAAAGTCCCTGGTCGGCCAGTTCACGCAATTGCTGCCCGATGGAAAACTGGAAAACAGTCGCCGGATCACCGCCCAGCATACGGTTGACCGCCGCCGCGCGGGCATTGCCGCCGCCGGCAATCGGTGTATCGACCCATTTACCGCCCTGTGCCTCGAAAGCAGCACGGATTTCGGCCAAAGCAGCCTGCTCGCTGCCCGAAGTCCACCAATGCAGGACTTCGGCGGTCTGGGCATGAAGCGCACCGGCAGAAACACCAGCGCTCAGAAATGTCGTGAGCGCCACGACCTTTGAAAATTTCTTCATAACGGATGTCCTCCCTAATGGATACGTTCGCGTCCGACTTCTTGGTGGTCGAAAATTCGTAACGTTTCGATTTTTTTGATAAGCGCTTTATTCTCTCTTGTCAATCAACAAAACCCGGCCATAATAAGGCAAAATAGATCCGGCATTATTTTTTTGCCGAAATTTCCAAAACGTTACGATTTTGGGTTCATCAACGAATGCAACCCGTGACAGGGTAAGGAAACAATCATGACCAAACCTTTTCCCAACGGTTTCCGCTGGGGTGTCTCTACCTCAAGCTATCAGATCGAAGGCGGCGCGACCGACGACGGGCGGCGGTAGCGGCGCCCACAGCGATGATCTGTT
>CBIHMD010000758.1:0-1538 GCA_966210655.1 uncultured Thalassospira sp. | reverse complement strand
CGTATTTCTTTCTCTAATAGTATGGTACCACTCTCCAGTTCTGTTTGGGCGGTGATATATCCGCGCCTGTTCGCACCGCACTCCACCAGATGGGTAAGGGCGAGCGTTTCGGCACCCTTTTTAAGCAGCAGGGTGGTGACCCGTTTCTGATCGGGGTTGTCCGGATTAACGACAATCTTTTCACGGTCAATGGCGGTAAAGCGGTTAACCGGTGCCGAAATCAGCGTCCAGGGTGCAAACGGATTTTCATCGGCAAAGGTCTGCACGATGCTGATCTGTCCCGGCAGGCGGGACGAATAGCGATCAAACCAGCTATATTCGTCCCAGATCATATAGACAAACATGCCAATTGCCGCGACAAATGGAATGACATATTTCGGTGCCTTTCGCCCCCACAGGCGAAACAGCAGCATGACGACACCGGCACAGGCAAAACCGACCACAACGGTCGTCAGAATAAACACATACATCCGGCGCGAAGTCCCCTGATTTATTGTTATGACTTGATCAGTCTGGCGGGTGTTCCCGTTTCCCCTGATAACGGATTAGCGCAGCACGCGGCGAAGCTCAAGTTCACCTTTCGGATCACGCTTGGCAATCTGTGCCAGAAACAGACCTGATGCGGCAATTGCGTCCGACAGGGCATTGTGAACCCGATAGGGCGGCAGGTTATGGGTATGACGGAGCGTTTCGAGTTTTAGCGCGCCCGATTTCATCGGTTGCCCTTGTCGATGCAAATCACGAAGCGCCAACACCAGCGTGTCGACGGTCGGCATTTGCAAAGGTGTGCCAAAGTAACGTTTGCAGGCATGCCCAAGGAAGCCGAGTTCAATGGGGGCATGATGCGCCACCAGGACCCGACCAGCCAGAACAGGCAGGATATGGGCGAGCGCAATTTCGATATCGGGCGCCTGTTCGACATCGGTATCGAAAATGTGATGCACGATGACCGAACTTTCACTGAGTTCCTTTTTCGGACGCACCAGAAGATGCTGGCAGCTTGAAAAGTCGACTTCAAGCTGGCGAATGATTACCAAACCGATGGAAACGATTTCATCCTGTTTTGGATCAAGGCCGGTGGTTTCGAGATCGAGAGCAACAAATTCGACATCCCGGATTGGCGTATCGGGATCGGCGGCCGGGATATCATAATAGGCACGAAGCGGCCCGGTTGCCCGGCGCTGCACCATCTGGCGGTAAAAGTCGCTGTCGATGATTTTCTGACGCAGGCCCATTGTTATGTCCCGCTTTTGCCAAAGGCGTTTTCAAGGGCGATCTGCAAGTTCTTGATCACCGAAAACGCGTCTTTCAGGTGGGTGCGTTCAAATGCCGACAGGCTTTCGGGATGCAGGAAGTTATCGGGGCGCTCGCCGTTGCGGATCTGTCGGACCTGATGTTTCAGGCGCGTGATGCTGATGAATTCGAACGCATCCAGAAGATCGGATGCCCCCTGCTTGCTGATCGAGGGAAAGGCCATGGCGGCCTCGAGCCGTTCATAGGTATTGACCGCATCGACACCATTGGCCAACGCGTGAATA
>CBIHMD010000757.1:0-1544 GCA_966210655.1 uncultured Thalassospira sp. | reverse complement strand
ATCGAGAAATGCGACGCAACGGTCTGTTCCGTCAGGGTCGGGGGACGGCGGGTGATTGTTGCCAATGACCTTAACAATCCGTTCTATGCGTGCCGCCATGCCGATATGATCATCAGCCTGAAACGCGATATGCCGCGTGATATCTGCGCGCCCGATGTTGTTGTCATCGATGATGACATGTTGTGGTGGCAGGGCGGTGTATCGGTTGCATTGCGGCCCAATGCCGCCCCGGTGATCGAAACCGTGCGTGAGACGTCCGGTACCTGGCCGTGGATCATCATCGGGGGCAGGGTGGTCAAATAAAAACGCCGCCAGACAGGGCTGACAGCGTTTTCTGTATCTCGGTGTTCGTCTGATCAGTATTGGCGCAGCAGGCCGATCAGGCGTCCCTGAATACGGACACGGTCTGGCGACAGGGCGCGCGTTTCATAACGCGCATTGGCCGGTTCCAGCAGAACTTCGCCACGGCCACGTTTCAGGCGTTTCAAGGTGGCCTCGGCATCGTCTACCAGTGCGACAACGATGGAGCCGTCATTGGCCTGCTCACACCGCTGGATCAGAACGGTGTCGCCATCAAGAATCCCGGCATCGATCATCGAGTCACCGGAAACTTCAAGCGCATAGTGATCACCGGTTCCCAGAAGGGATGCCGGGACCTGCACCATCGTGCTTTGATCGCGAAGGGCTTCGATGGGGGTACCGGCAGCGATCCGGCCAAACAGCGGCAGGGAAACGGATTCACCAGAGTCCGAAAAGGCCGAGGGCACAGTTGCCGGCCGGTGGCTGGTCTTCCGCGCCGCGGCGATGGAGGTGACATTGTTGGGCGTTTCCGCCGCATCGTCATCATTATTGTCCGGCAGGCGGAGAACTTCGAGCGCGCGGGCCCGATGGGCGAGGCGGCGGATAAAGCCGCGTTCCTCAAGCCCGGTGATCAGGCGATGAATGCCGGATTTGGATTTCAGGCTCAGGGCTTCTTTCATCTCGTCAAAAGAGGGAGAGATGCCATGATCGCGAAGGTAATTGTCGATATAGACCAGCAATTCGTATTGCTTGCGCGTCAGCATGATTTTTCCCGAACCAGTAATAAGAACAAACCGAATACATAGATGTTCTACTTTGGTTCTGCTGTGTCGTCAAGCGTCTCGACCCGAAAAATCACCGTTTAAGGGCATTCTTTCGGTCAAGAAACGAAATTCCGGTCTTTTCGGGGATCAGTCGGCGGTGAATAGACCCGATTTTCCGCCTTCCTTGTGGATGACGCGAATGTCGGTAATCCGCATGGCCTTATCGACGGCCTTGCACATATCAAACACGGTCAGTGCGGTGACCGAAACGGCGGTCAGGGCTTCCATTTCAACCCCGGTTTTACCGGTGGTTTTGCAGGTCGCGACAATATCGACCGCATCGGTATCGGTCGAAAGTTCCAGCGTGACTTCGACCGAGGTCAGGGGGAGGGGGTGACAAAGCGGGATCAGGTCGGGGGTTTTCTTGGCTCCCATGATCCCGGCAAGCTGGGCAATGCCAAGAACGTCACCCTTTTTATG
>CBIHMD010000756.1:0-1556 GCA_966210655.1 uncultured Thalassospira sp. | reverse complement strand
GCCTTTTGCAGCGTGCCAATGTCTGGGCCGATGCGTAACAGGATTTCGGTCTGATACCGGACCAAAAACAAAAGCGGCATCTTCGGGTGCCGCTTTTTTTATGCCAAGAGAGTTGGGTTCAATGTCTAATGCACGGTTGGTGAACCGGGGGCAGGGGCAGGTCGAAGGTGAATTTGTCCTGGCCTTCATATTCCTCAAGCGTGATCCGCTTGACCAGTTCCGAGCCCAGCGCCAGCGAGGTTTCAATCGCCCATTTAAGCTGATTTACCGCACCCTCGTTGCCGGCAGCCAGTGCCTCGGGCAGGATGCGTTCCTGCAGGAACTTGGCAACCCCGGCAAAGGCGCGGGCGGCACTTTCGCAATTGGCGCGTTCAACAACGAAGCGCCCGGAATGTTCGATGGCGGTCGCGATGCCGGAAAGATGGCCCATCATGACCTTGATCTCGCGGTCGTCGCTTTCGGTTTTCTTTGCGACAAAGCGCAGAATTCCAGCGTAAAATCCGTAATCGGAAGGCATATCGATCCTGATCGTTCTTGGTCTTTGGTCGGGTTTGGATTTGCGTCGTTTTAGTCCATAAGCGCGCCGTGGTATAGTCTAAACGCCAACCGCCTGATCTGGCGGCATTATCGATACGCGGAGCCATAAGCCGGATGCTTCAGGGCGGACTTATTTTCATTGTTGCCATGGCCTATATCGGGCTTCTGTTTGCGATTGCGCATTATGGTGACAAATATGCCGAAAAATGGCGGGCGTCACGCCTGAAGCCCAGCATCTATGCGCTTTCGATGGCAGTCTATTGCACAAGCTGGACGTTTTTTGGCTCGGTCGGGACCGCATCGACACGCGGCTGGGCGTTCCTGCCGATCTATATCGGACCGATCATCATGATGGTTGTCGGTTTTGGTGTGATGACCAAGATCGCCACCGTGTGTCGCGAACAGAACATCACCTCCATCGCCGATTTCCTGGGATCTCGGTACGGCAAAAGCCAGAGTCTGGCGGCCCTTGTGGCGATCATTGCCTTGATCGGGGTTCTGGCCTATATCGCGCTTCAGCTTAAAGCGGTGTCGCTGTCATTTGATGTTCTGATCGGCGAGGTCGGCGAGCAGATCGTGCGCCACAGTGCGACAGATTTTTCCAAGGATACGGCGTTTTACGTCACCATCCTGATGGCGGTTTTCGCGATCCTGTTCGGGGTGCGTTATATCCACGCGTCCGAACATCATGACGGGCTGATCCTTGCGGTGGCATTCGAAAGCCTGGTCAAGCTGGTAGCACTTTTATTCGTTGGCCTGTTTGTGGTTTACGGCCTGTTTGACGGCTTTGGCGACATGCAAATTCGGGCAGCAGCCAATCCCGACATTACCGAAATGTTCAAGCCCGATGCCTGGCTGACATCGCATTTCTTCATTTCGACCCTGCTGGCGCTGTTTGCGATTTTCTGTCTGCCACGCCAGTTCCATGTGACATTCGTTGAAAATGACGACAGCCGGAACTTGAAATCGGCGCGCTGGCTTTTTCCGGGCTATCTGATTGCGATCAATATTTTCGTTGT
>CBIHMD010000755.1:0-1560 GCA_966210655.1 uncultured Thalassospira sp. | reverse complement strand
CTTGATTTCAAACCGCCATCTGGTGTTAAAGATGGCGGTTTTGTTTTTCAGGTTAACCTCGACCGGAGTTCTCCCATGTCGATCAAATCGCTGATCCGTACCATTCCCGATTACCCGAAAAAGGGAATCATGTTTCGCGATATCACGACGCTGTTTGCCGATGCAGACGGCCTGCGCGATGTGATCGACAGTTTTGCCGCCGAATTTCAGGACAGGAAAATCGATGTTATCGCCGGGATCGAGGCACGCGGCTTTATCATCGGCCCGGCAGTTGCGGTTGCCCTTGGTGTCGGTTTTGTGCCGATCCGCAAACGCGGCAAGCTTCCGGCCAAAACCATTGAAGTCGAGTATGAACTTGAATATGGCTCGGATGTTATCGAAATGCACATCGATGCGATCAAGCCCGGCCAGCGTGTTCTGGTGATGGATGATCTGATCGCCACCGGCGGCACGGCGCTTGCCGCGATTGATCTGATCGAAAAGGCAGGTGGCGAGGTTGCCGGTTGTGCCTTTATCATCGATCTTCCCGATATCGGGGGGGCGCAAAAAATCCGTGATCGTGGTGTCGAAGTCTTCCATCAGGTCGAATTTGAAGGCGATTGACGCCCCAAAACCGGTCCTGTACCGCAGAAAATGACGATTCTTGTCTCTTTTGGGCCGTAATTAGGATATAATCTTACAGTTGAATAATGCTGTAATATGTTCCGGTTCCGGCTGGAGAGAGGAAAATGGTCGTACCTACCGTCAATAACCAGTCCATAAGCCAGGTCAGCCAGTATGGTCGACTTGCGGCTGCTGGTGCGCGCGGTGTGGCGACGGTTGACCGCAATACTCAGGTCCAGGCACCCAGCGAACCTTACACCTATGATCCCGATAATGACGGAATTCTGTTCAATGCCTATATCGACGGCAAAGGAAAAAAGCAATCCGGGCAGGGGAGTGCGGGCGAACAAAAAGACCAGCGCGCCGAACAAAGCCGCCTGTCGGCGGCACGCCGCGCAAGCGACCGCGAAGGTGCGATTTCGCCTGAAAATGATATCGATTTCGCAAGTTTCCTTGATCCCGAAATCCCGTTCAACCTTGGCGCCAATAGCGGCACATCGTTCTATGCGATGGTCAATGCCGTCGTGCATGGCGCGGGTATCCGCGGTATGCGGGTGGATGCCTATATCTGATCGCTTTCCGGATTTCCTTCAAAATTGAATACATTCCGTTCCGGTCCTTGTTGTCGTGCCCGCACGGCATTATGATCATGATCCGCCATGCGTTTCGTTTGCTGGATCAGATATGCAGAACAAGCCGGTCCTCAATTCCGTATTCGAAGCCGTTTTTCGCCTGATCGATCATGCGTTAAACGATAACGAATATCTGCAACCGCAAAAGCTTCATCGTCTGCTGTATCTCGCACAGGCCTATTATGGCGCGAACTATCATGGCCGCATGTTGATGCCTGCCGTGTTTGTTGCTGACGATATCGGTCCGATTGAACCCAATGTGAATGCGGTGATGGAAGAAAGTCGTCCGGATGTGCGCCTTAAATCGGTTGATCCCAAAACGCAG
>CBIHMD010000754.1:0-1567 GCA_966210655.1 uncultured Thalassospira sp. | reverse complement strand
ACCAGTTCCGAGTCGAATTCCATCTGGGTGCCAAGACCATCGCAAGCCGGGCAGGCGCCAAACGGATTGTTGAACGAGAACAGGCGCGGTTCGATTTCCTCAATCGTGAAACCGGAAACCGGGCAGGCGAATTTTGCCGAAAACACGGTTGTTTCGCTGGTTTTGGCATCTTCGGTCAGAACGATACCGTCTGTCAGTTCAAGGGCTGTTTCAAAACTATCCGCAAGGCGGGTTGCAATCCCTTCCTTGACGATCAGACGGTCTACAACGACCGAGATATCGTGCTTGAGCTTTTTGTTCAGTTCAGGCGCCTCGTCGATGTCATACATCTCGCCATCGATCTTGACGCGCTGGAAACCACGCGTGCGTAGATCGCGCAGTTCTTTTTTGTATTCGCCCTTACGCCCCCGAACGAACGGCGCCAGCAGATAAAGCCGCGTGCCTTCGGGCATTTCCATAACGCGGTCGACCATCTGCGACACGGTCTGGCTGACGATCGGAAGGCCGGTTGCCGGGGAATAGGGAATACCGACACGCGCCCAAAGAAGACGCATATAATCATAAATTTCGGTAACCGTTCCCACAGTCGAACGCGGGTTGCGTGATGTGGTTTTCTGTTCAATGGAAATCGCGGGAGACAGACCGTCAATATATTCGACGTCGGGCTTCTGCATCAGTTCAAGGAACTGGCGGGCATAAGCTGACAGGCTTTCGACATAACGACGCTGTCCTTCAGCATAAATCGTATCGAACGCCAGCGAACTTTTGCCCGATCCCGACAGACCGGTGATCACCACCAAGGAATCGCGGGGCAGTTCAACATCGATATTTTGCAGGTTATGTTCTTTCGCACCGCGAACCGAAATTTTCGTCAGCATGTCGGGCCTTTTGTTCCTGTAATGTTCGGAAAAGGTATAGAGGAGCCAAACCTGATACGCAAGCGCGCCCCTGACAGTTCCTGTCAGTATCTGTCAGGAGTAGTTTATTTTTGCAGCGGCGCAAGATCGTGCATGAAAAAAACCCGCCGGAAAAACCGGCGGGTTGATCTGTGTTTGGTGGTTCTGACAGGATCAGCCTTTGGTAACCGAACGACCGGTTGCGCCAAGATCCTTGAAAGCTTCTTCGAGGCGGGATGCCATCGAAAGTTCGGCCTCACGGACCCATACGCGCGGATCGTACTGTTTTTTGTAGGGCTGATCAGTATCCGGATCGACCTGATATTTGAACGCACGTGCATTGGCTTCAACATATTCACCAACCGGGCGTGAATAGGCGAACTGGGTATCGGTATCAATATTCATCTTGAAGACGCCGTAACCGACGGCTTCTTCGATTTTTTCTTTTTCCGAACCAGAACCGCCATGGAACACGAAGTCCAGCGGACGGTCGTCAAGGTTGTGCTTTTCCGAAACGTATTTCTGGGATTCCAGAAGGATTTCCGGACGAAGTTTGACGTTGCCCGGCTTATAAACACCGTGAACGTTACCAAATGCCGCCGCAACCGAGAAATGGCCAAGCGGGGCAAGGCGGCGATAGGCTTCTTCGACTTCTTCAGGGCGAGTATAAA
>CBIHMD010000753.1:0-1571 GCA_966210655.1 uncultured Thalassospira sp. | reverse complement strand
GTGCGAACCGGGCCGGGCGCTGGTGTCGAGTGGTGTGTCTCTGATCACGCAGGTACACCTGCGCAAGGAAGATCAGCTATTCATCAATGACGGCGTATATGGCAGCCTTTCCGAGGCTGTCACCGGGCAGTTGCGTTTCCCGGTGCGGCCGATGCGAATTCGCGGTGATTTCAACGAAAACGACACCCTTGATTTCACGATCTATGGCCCGACCTGCGACAACATGGATGTGCTTCCGGCGACGGTGACCCTGCCAGCAGACATCCGCGAAGGTGACTGGATCGAATTTGGTCATATCGGTGCTTACAGCAACGCACTTGCCACCCATTTCAACGGTTTTTACCCGGAATTGCTGGTGACGGTTGGCGAAACATTCCCGTTTATTGATGGTGAATTTCCGCAGGTCGGCTGACCACCACCGCCCATAGCGGTAAAACAGTACTTGTTTGCGGATATTCTTGTGTGCACTATGCTGCCCGGTATGACGCCGGGCAGCATGAATGCCCGGTACAAGATCCGAAAACAGGGAAGATACGCCGTGACCAACAGCCTTTTCATGCGCATACAAAGCCGATTTCCATCCGACCTGTCCAAGGTCCTGATCGAAACGGCAGAAGGCACAACATACAGCTACGGCGATGCCGATGTGGCATCCGCACGTATTGCCGGGCTTTTGACCGCGCTTGGTGCCCAAAAAGGTGATCGCGTCGCGGTTCAGGTCGATAAATCCCCCGAAGCCCTGTTCCTTTATCTGGGCTGTATCCGCGCAGGTCTGGTCTATCTGCCGCTGAATACCGCGTATCAGGCAGGTGAACTTGCCTATTTCATGGGGAACGCGGCACCGGTCATTTTTGTCTGCCAGCCGCACCGCGAAGACGAGGTAACGTCGATTGCCGACGCACAGGGCGTTGAAAAGGTTTTAACACTTGGCACATCGGGCGAGGGGACGCTGATCAATCAGGCGGCGGATTTCCCCGCCGAGTATGCCCCGGTTGCCTGTGCTGATGATGAACTTGCTGCCATTCTTTATACCTCTGGCACGACGGGCAAGCCAAAGGGCGCCATGATGACCCAGACCAATTTGTGGTCAAATGCCGCGACCCTGGAAAAGCTTTGGGGCTTTGGCCCGGACGACGTTCTTTTGCACGCGCTTCCCATTTTCCATACGCACGGGCTTTTCATCGCGTGTCATTGCGTGATGCTGTCGGGATCGAAAATGTTCTTCCTGCCGAAGTTCGACCGCGATCAGGTCATGGCGCTGCTTCCGCGCAGTACTGTGATGATGGGGGTACCGACATTCTATGTCCGGCTATTATCTGGTGATGATTTCAATGCCGATGTGACATCCGGCATGCGGCTGTTCATTTCCGGATCGGCTCCCTTGTTGCCCGAAACCTTCGTGGCCTTCAGAGAACGGACTGGCAAGGCGCTGCTGGAACGTTACGGCATGACTGAAATGGGAATGGCAACGTCCAACCCGTTAAATGGCGAGCGGATCGTGCATACGGTCGGCCCGGCCCTGCCAGATGTGGAAGTTCGGGTCTGTGACGAAAAGGGTAATGTGCTTGGAA
>CBIHMD010000752.1:0-1573 GCA_966210655.1 uncultured Thalassospira sp. | reverse complement strand
GACGTTGCTTGACGATTAAGGCAAGGCTGTGACGATCAAAAACCGCACCGATGCAGCAACTTATGCATCCTCGCCGGATTTAAGCACACGCAGGTCGGCCTCGTTGAAGCCGTATCGCGTATTGCAGAACTGGCAGGAAACCGCGACTTCGCCGCTATCGGGTTCGCGCATGTCCAGAAGTTCTTCAAGCGGATAGGACACAAGTGCACCTTCGATTTTCTGGCGCGAGCAACGGCATTTGAACTGCAACGCGGTCTGATCGAACACGCGCGGTTCTTCGTCATGGAACAGACGCCAGATCAGATCATGCGCCGACAGCGAAATATCGACCAGTTCGTTTTCGGTCGCACTTGCCATCAGAATCTTGGATCGGTTCCAGTCCTCAGTAATCTTTTCATCTTCTTCCGGGGTTGCGGCATCGCCCGATGCACTGGCCGGAAGACGTTGCAGGAACAGGCCACCAACCCACCAGTCATTGGCCAGTTCGCCCTGATGGACTTCAAGCTTGAAGGAGGCTTCGATCTGTTCGGACTGACGGAAATAGGCTTCGGCACATTCGGAAAGCGTATTGCCTTCAAGCGATACGATCCCCTGATAGCGTTCATGATCGCCGCCCTGATCGACGGTGAAGGCAATGTGTCCATGCCCCATCAGCTTGTGCACCTCTCCGCGCAGGGCATCTTCACCGCCGTCTTCGGCCGCAATCATCGTGCTGAGGCGGTCTTCATGAACACGCGCACAGGCACGGATATTGCCGTCACTATCAACGTCAACGACCATCATGCCAATCGGACCATCCGAAGAGGTCTGAAGGGTAAACAGGCCTTCATATTTCAGCGCCGAGGACAGCAGAACAGCCAGCCCGATAATTTCGCCCAGCAGATGATTTGCAAGCGCAGGATAGCTGTGCTGGCCGATGATGGTCTGCACAGTTGGGCCAAGCCGTGCGAAACGGCCGCGAATGTTGGAATGATCCAGCGTGAAGGGCTGACAAAAATCGACCGCGATCTGCATTTTCGGGTTCCGCGTTTTTACGTGTTCCGGGGCGTATAACAACAGCAGAACCGGATTGTCCAGCCATGTCACGCCAAAGCAAAGGGGCGAACATCACTGTCCGCCCCGAAATTCTGATGCTTATTTAGTCTGCACCGTCAGGAAGGCAAGCCATTAAAGCAGTATAGCAGAACCCCCTTCTGCGCATGCAGACGGTTTTCGGCTTCGTCAAACACCACAGATTGCGGCCCGTCGATTACATCGTCGGTGACTTCCTCGTTACGATGGGCAGGCAGGCAATGCATGAAAATCGCATCCTTGTTTGCCTTGGCCATCGCACCTGCATTGACCTGATACGACGCCAATGCTTCCATCCGGGCATCGGCGTCCTCATCCCCCATCGAAACCCAGCAATCGGTAACGATAACGTCGGCCCCTTCCAGCGCACTGTCCATATCGGTCATGCGCACCTTGCCACCCTCGGCATTGGCGGTTTCGATCAGTCCCTGATTGGGCCGATAACCCACAGGGCAGGCCATATCAAGCGAGAACCCGAACTTGGGCGATGCATGAATAAAGG
>CBIHMD010000751.1:0-1575 GCA_966210655.1 uncultured Thalassospira sp. | reverse complement strand
AGGCCAAAGCCGGTGCGCTTTATGTCGAGATTTTCTGTTCACCGTCACACGCGCTGGAATGCGGAATTTCGTTTGACGATCATTTGAGCGGCGTCGCCGAGGGCATCGAGAGAGCCGAGAAGGAAACCGGGATTATTGGTAGGATCATCATGACCTGCGTGCGCCATATCGGCCCGGAAAAGGCAGTCGGTGTGGCGACCGACAGCGTTGCCTGCGGTCATCCCTATATTGTCGGGTTCGGCATGGGCGGGAATGAAAGCATGTTTTCGCAGGAAGCGTTTTATCCCGCCTTTAAAATTGCCGCCGACGCCGGACTTGGCTGTACGACCCATGCAGGCGAGGTCGAAGGTCCGCAAAGTGTCTGGGACGCGATCGACAAATTGCCGGTAACCCGTATCGGACATGGTGTACGATCCATCGAAGATCCTAAACTGGTCGAACAGCTGGGGAAGCGCGGCATCGTTTTGGAAGTGTGCCCCGGGTCGAACATTTCCCTGTCGGTCTATCCTGATTATGTGTCCCATCCGTTGCGCAAGCTTTACGATGCCGGGGTCAAGGTAACGCTGGGTTCCGACGATCCGCCGTTTTTCCATACAACGCTGGCCGACGAATATCAGCGCGCCAAAGACGTGTTCGGCTTTAGTGCGGAAGAGCTTCGCGGGCTGACACGTACGGCCCTTGAAGCGGCCTTCGTCGATGCGGAGACAATAGCTAAACTGATCGCGAAACTTGACGCCAACTGATGCAAAGCGCCCCGGAAATCTGGGGCGCTTTTTGTGCTGTTACCAGGTTGTTTTGCCAAGGATCTTTTCACCAAGCGGTGTCAGATTTGCGCGGTCATAGCGCGTCTGTTCCCAATTGCGCGGGTCGCCGGGGAAGGCGTGGCCGCGGGCCGGAAGGCGTTCCGACCAGCTTTTGGTCCGCCAATCAACCAGTTCCTGTTCTTCGGGCGTTGCCGGGGTCATCGAAATATACTGCGCGATGCGTGTCTGATTAGACCGGTTGGCACGAATGCCATGGGCAAGCAGGCTGTTAAATATCAAAAGATCACCTGCCTGCATCGGGATGCGCTTGGGTTCGTAAGGAATATTGGCGATGTCCGGACGAAACGGATCGCGATCCCTTGGCGCGGTGGCAAGCCAGTCGGCAAAATTGGCAAACAGGTCGGGCACACACTGGAAACCGCCCATATCATCATTGGTGTCGACCAGCGATAAAACGCCCTGCACATTGATCGGCAACGGGTCCTGACTGGTGTCTGCATCCCAGTGGATGAAACCGTCAAAGGCACGCGCGCCGATATTGGGAGTATTAAGGTTGGCGCGATCAATCGAAACCCAAAGATCGGTGCGATCCCAGATATCGACAAAGGCATCATAAATCCGTGGTGTCTGGCGGTTATCCCACATGGTCTGATGATGATAGGCCTCGACCATGCCGGAATTGTTCAGTTCAGTCATCGCGTGATCGCGCATTTGCGGGCGGGACCAGCTTTTCGGATCGTTCGGGTCTTTTTCCTCGAACTCCCAAAGGAAATCGACGGTGGCCTTGACCTGTTCCTGCGGGACGGCATTT
>CBIHMD010000750.1:0-1581 GCA_966210655.1 uncultured Thalassospira sp. | reverse complement strand
AGCTATGGCGGTTCGGGTGATCGCTTCATGATCAGTGGCTATCTACTGGATGGTGATGACGAGATGCTTGATGGCCTATAGGGCACGGCACCGCGCCAGTTGATCGATATGTCGATGTATGAACGGGTCGAAGTCGTCAAAGGTGCATCCGCATTTATCAATGGCATGGCCCCAAGTGGAAGCGGAATTGGTGGCGGAATCAACCTGATCCCCAAGCGTGCCACAGATGCCCCGATCACCAGTGTCACGACATTCTATGAAATGAACAGCCAGACCGGCGGGCATGTCGATTTCGGACGGCGTTTTGGCAAGGACAATCAGTTCGGCATTCGCGCCAATCTGAAATATAGCGACGGTGAAACCGCTATCGATGACGAAGACCGCAATAGCCAGATCGGGTCATTGTCATTCGATTATCGCGGCGAAGATACCCGTATCACGGTTGACGCAGGGCACAATGAAAAGAATATCGACCACGGCCGAACTTCCGTAAACATCAACAACGCCCTTACCAGCATCCCGGATGCGCCGGACGCCAGCCACAACTACAATGCGGACGGAACATGGGCCGATCTGCAAGACAGCTTTGTTCAGGGACGTGTCGAACATGACATAAATGATTATGTCATGGCCTACGCGGCGGCAGGCACCCGCCACATGGAAGAAGCCGGCATTTATTCCACACCGACCATTACCGGCACCGATGGCACCATGACCTATAGTGGTTCAACCATCACTCGCGAAGATACGACCAATAGTGCACTGACCGGTGCTCGCGTTAAATTTGAAACCGGCGTCGTAAAACACGAAATGAATGCCGGGGTTTCCTACCTTCAGAACAAAAGCCATCAGGCATGGGCCTTTGCCCCCGGTGCTTCGGCACTGACTGGTAACATCTATGGCCCTACCCCGACGGGTTACCCGGCACTCGGTACCCCGTCAGGTAACCTGAGTGATCCTACCCTGCGCAACATTAATGAACTGACCAGCTATTTTCTGGCTGATACCGTCAGCCTGCTTGATGATCGTCTCAGCATTACGGGCGGCATCCGTCGCCAGTCGGTCAATACCAAGCAGTTCAGCCTGACTGATGGCGCGCAATCAAGCAACTATGATGCGGACGAATACACGCCAATGGTCGGGATTGTCGGTAATGTGACCGATCAGGTATCGCTTTACGCGAACTATATGGAATCCCTGTCGCCCGGTGAAACAGCCCCCAGTGCGGCAAGTGATGCGACCCTGACCAACCCGAGCGAGCAGCTTGCGCCTTACACGTCTGAGCAATATGAGATCGGGGCAAAGGCCGATTTCGGCAGCTTTGGCGGTAGCATGGCCCTGTTTCAGATTTCCAAACCGTTCTCTTATAAAAACGCCAGCAACATATTCGCGGCGGACGGCGAACAGCAGAACCGCGGCGTTGAATTCCAGGTCTTTGGCGAACCTGTGACCGGCACCCGTATTCTGGGCGGTATCACGGTTTATGATGCAGAACTAACCGATACCCAGAACGGCACCAATGACGGCAACACACCGATTGGCATTCCCGATTATGTTGCCAAGCTTGGCATTGAATATGAC
>CBIHMD010000749.1:0-1584 GCA_966210655.1 uncultured Thalassospira sp. | reverse complement strand
CTGGTTGATATCGATACCGTGATCAGGTCGGGCGAGATCGTGACCCTGATGGGGCCAAGCGGTTCGGGGAAATCAAGCCTGCTTGCGCATGTTTGCGGAATGTTGCCGATGGATGGCAATGCCCGGTTCGAGGTCAGCGGGCAGGTTATCCTGAATGGTCAGGTGCTGGACGGTTTGGCCCCACAGGACCGTCATGTCGGTATTCTGTTTCAGGATGACCTTCTGTTTCCGCATTTGTCGGTTGGGGGTAATCTGGCATTTGCCCTGCCATCTAAGATCCGTGGGCGCGACCAACGCCGGAAACGGATTGACGAGGCACTTGAAAGTGCCGGGCTTGGCGGCTTTGCCGACCGTGATCCTGCGACATTATCCGGCGGGCAGCGCGCACGCGTGGCCTTGATGCGGGTGTTGCTGTCCGAACCCAATGCGCTTTTGCTTGATGAACCCTTTTCAAAGCTCGATACCGAATTGCGCGACCAAATCAGAACATTTGTTTTTGATCAGGCGCGGTTGCGCGGCTTGCCGACCCTTATGGTCACTCATGATCCCGATGACGGTGCCGCCGCCGGGGGCAGGATCGTAAATCCGGTATAGCATGCACGCGGTTCCTGCATGATTTTCATGCTGACCAATCCGGGGATTTGGTCCTAAGAGAAACGCACCGCAAAGAATTGTCTTGGGTCTTGGACACAAAATCAAAGGGCCCATGCGGCATCGGAGAATGTCGTGAATGTTTCCAGAAGAAATGTATGCAATCGTTCCGGATGCGCTCGATACCGCAACCTGCGACCGGTTGATTGACGGATTTTCGACCGAGCTTGACGATGGTGGCCTTGTTCAGGGCCAATCGGCAAGCCATATCCGCCGGTCAAAGATCACCTGGTTTAACGAGACACAGGAACCGGCAGTGGTCCGCCGGATCGTTGACATGGTCGCGGATGTGAACCGCAATGTGTTTGATTTTTCTTTGTCGGAATTCTCAGAAGACGCCCAAATCGCCTGCTATGCCGGGGATCAGCGGGGGCATTATGACTGGCACAGCGACGTTGGTGCGTCGGATGTCGCACGCCGCCGCAAGCTGACCATGGTGATCCAGTTATCCGAGCCCGACCAGTATGAAGGCGGCTTGTTGCAGCTCAATCCGGCGGGGCATGTTTTTGACGCGCCGATGGAACGCGGCACGGCGATCTTTTTCCCGAGCTTTGTTCTGCACCGTGTTGCCCCGACGACGGCGGGCCTGCGTTATTCCCTGACCCAGTGGGTACACGGAACGCCTTTCCGCTGATCCGTGATATTTGATCAGTAGCGTTCCAGCCGGTCCAGAAGGCGCGGGTTGTGCCATTTTGGCTGGCGGTCTTCGAGGGCGGCTTCGTGGTGCTGGACGCTGGCATTGTCGGCCTTTTGTTTGTCAAGGCGCAAATTGATCCAGCGCGGAATGATCTCATTGTTGAAATCTTCCATCAGAAGCACGGCTGCCGTTTCAAAATTGTCGAACGGAATACGAGCGATTTCGGCAAAATATGCCGCCAGACAATCGGGTTTAAGGATCAGCCGGTCAGGCACATAACGCAGCGTCATGCGCGC
>CBIHMD010000748.1:0-1592 GCA_966210655.1 uncultured Thalassospira sp. | reverse complement strand
TTTAAACGGTTTCCCATCAATTTTCAGGCCGCGCGGCAAGGTGTCGCGCGGCCTTTTCTGTATGTGATTGGGTTGTTGCAGGAAACAATCCGATGCGTGATTGACCATTGTTTCGCGACAGTTTTCTGCCAGATTGAAGGGCAGAGGATGATGTTTTAACGAAAGGACTGTTCATGTCTGATCAGGTCAAAACCCCACGCGGCGTTGCCCGCATTCTGCGCGCGATGGATACATCCGACGGGGCTGGTGTGTCGCTGAAGCGGTCTGTCGGATCGCCGCAGCTTGATATGCTTGATCCGTTTCTGATGCTCGATTCAATTTCGACGGATAATGCCGACGAATATATTGCAGGTTTCCCCGAACATCCGCATCGCGGTTTTGAAACCGTGACCTATATGGTCGAAGGTGCCATGCGCCACAAGGACAGCATGGGTAATGAAGGTGTTCTGCGATCTGGTGGTGTGCAATGGATGACGGCGGGCAGCGGGATTTTGCATTCCGAAAGTCCGGAACAGGAAAATGGTCTTTTGCAGGGTTTCCAGCTTTGGATCAACCTTCCGGCCAAGGATAAAATGGTCACCCCGCGTTACCAGAATATTGAAGGTAGCGACGTCGCGGAATTCAGCCCCGAAGACGGTGTTGATCTGCGCCTTGTTGCCGGTGAATTCATGGGCAAAATCGGACCCATCAATGGCATTGCGACCAGGCCGGTCTTTATCGATGCCAAACTGGCGGCTGGTCGCGAGGTTACCCTGCCGGTGCCCAAAGGCCATGCCGCGATGGTTTATGTTTTTATCGGGGATGCAATTGTCGCTGACAAAGCTGTCACCACACATCATCTGGCCGTGCTGGAAGACGGTGACAGCATCACGCTTAAAGGCGGCCCCGAAGGTGGGCGCATGTTGCTGATCGCGGCCCTTCCGTTGCACGAACCCGTTGTTCGCTATGGCCCGTTCGTCATGAGCAGCAAACAGGAATTGATGCAGGCCTTTGATGATTATCAGCATGGCCGTTTCGTCCGTGCGGCAGCAGCTTTCTGAAAACGATCTTCATGACATTCCAAAAACCCCGTCAAACTTTTGGCGGGGTTTTTCTTTTACTGGTATCGGGCGATATTATGGTGTGGGAATTTCAATAGCTTACGTGGCTTGAAAGAAACACCCGTCCCCCTAACCTATAAGATGCAGGGGGCAGGAATGCCCTGCGGAGTGGGTCGGGAATGAAGAAAAAATGGGTAATGATGTTGGCGTTGGCCGCGTCGCTGATGATGGCGGTGCAGGCAAGGGCCGATCATGTCCGGATCGTGACGGGGGATTATTTTGCCCCCTTTACCGGTCGCGATTTGCCTGATGGTGGCATCATGACCGAAATCGTTCGTCGCGCGTTCGAGATTGCCGGTTACGACCATGCCGAAATTATCTGGCGGTCCTGGCGGCAGGGCTATGACATGGCGGTCAAGGGCGAGGTCGAAGGCACATTTCCCTATGCCTATACACCATTTCGGGCACGCTCTGTCCTGTTCTCCGAACCGGTTGCCAGCCTGTCGGCCTTTGGCTGGTTTGCGAAGTCGCAGGAACGCTTTGAAACTATTG
>CBIHMD010000747.1:0-1597 GCA_966210655.1 uncultured Thalassospira sp. | reverse complement strand
GCGAAAAACTCAGTATCCGACGCACTCATAAATAAAGAGTGTTTTGGAAAAGTTCAAAGTCTTCAAATCAGGCGAAATGTTTTGCAACCATGTGAAACACAAAACGGACCGTCACCTTTCGGTGACAGTCCATTTTAAATCACGATCATTCCGAACGCCGGTTCAGGCGGCTTTTACGGCCCGTTTGCCCCGCAGGAATGTCAGCATCCACTTGGCGAACAGGCTGCCGTCGATGGTTTCGTCAAGCGACGCCGTTGCCTTTGAATGCACATCTTCGGGGAGCAACGCATAGCGCGCTTTCAGCAGGGCTTCTTCGTAAGGACGCTGAAATTCGGGATGCGGCTGGATTGAGGCTGCGGTTTCACCATATTGGAGGGCGGCATAGGGGCAGAATTCCGAACTTGCCCATACAGTTGCTCCGTCGGGCAGCTCGACAACCTGATCCTGATGGAAGGCGTTCAGTTTGAATTTTTCCGGTGCTTCGCCGAGCCATGCCGGAACCTGTGTGCCCGTAGTGTATTCATGAACGCCAATGCCCCAGCCCCTGTCGGATTTAACAACCTTGCCGCCAAGTGCTGCTGCCAGAATTTGATGACCGAAACACACGCCAAAAACCGGAACCTGTGCCGCGACAATATCGCGCAGCAAGCTCTGCAAGCGAATCATCCATGGTTCGTTTTCATAAACACCGTGCTTTGATCCGGTCACGATCCACGCGTCGGCGGCATTCAGATTTTCGGGAAATTCATCCAAAACAACAGTCCATGTCTGGAATGTAAGCGTGGGATCAAGCGGACCGAGCATGGTTTCAAACATGTTCGGATAGCTTTTGAATTTATCGCGAAGGTCTTCAGGGAGGAGTCCGGTTTCAAGAATGCCGATTTTCATGCGGGGCCTTTAAAATCGTAGTGTGACGTTGTTTTGCACATATGCCAGTGTACGTACAAAGACAAGCGCGTTGCTGCGAGATTTGAAGCATCCCACGCAAGTTCCTGCGAATTCCGGATGCTAAAGCATTGATTTTTCAAATGAGAGGAATTTGTCCCGTATGGCAGGGCTGCATCTGGCGCCGGTCCGGGACAATATCCGACCATACCCCAGCCAATCCCGAACATAAGCCCGCCGATTACCAGATTGCGGTCAATGTCCCTGCGTGCCAGAAGTTCGATCTTTCCGCCGCAAACCGCAGTATTACGGGATTTGGCAAAACGGAATATCGGGAACGCGACAAGAAGACCGCCAGCCATGACCAAGGCAAGGCTGGGATCCCATCTGGCATCGGGAATAGCGGCAATATCCAGAAACCCAAGGACCTTTTGCGGATCGGTCATGCTGGAAATCAACAAACCCGCGCAATGATCATGCCTGCGATAAAGGCGAACTTTTCAAGTCGACCCGTTACCGGGCTGCTACGGGTCAGCAAACTTCCCAGAATTCCACTGATACCTGCAATCCGCCCGTTCATGACAAGATAAAGGCCGGATGCCAGCCCGATGAGGGTGCCACCCAAAAGGGCTGATACGGGTGTAAAGTTTTCCATCTGGTTTTCCGGCTAAAGGTATCGCCGGACATTTATATTATTACATAATGATTTTAT
>CBIHMD010000746.1:0-1606 GCA_966210655.1 uncultured Thalassospira sp. | reverse complement strand
ATTGTTCATCGCCTCGTAGGCCATGCCGGCACTCATGGAGCCATCACCGATTACGGCAATGACGTTTTTGCGTTTGTCGTCGGAAAGCTGGTTGGCGACCGCCATGCCAAGCCCGGCCGAGATCGAGGTCGAGCTGTGCCCGGCACCGAACGGGTCATATTCAGACTCGGACCGTTTGGTAAAGCCCGAAAGCCCGCCGCCCTGACGAAGGGTGCGGATACGATCACGCCGCCCGGTCAGGATTTTATGGGGATAGCATTGATGCCCGACATCCCAGATCAGCCGGTCATCGGGCGTATCAAACAAGTAATGGATCGCCACCGTCAGTTCGACCACGCCAAGCCCTGCCCCCAGATGCCCGCCGGTGACCGACACGGCATCAATCACCTCGGCGCGCAATTCATCTGCGACCTGCTTCATCTGTGCAGGTTGCAGGCTGCGCAAATCAGCCGGGGTGTTAATCGTGTCCAAAAGCGGGGTCTTGGAGGTCGTGCTCATACCGATCTCGATCTTCAGTTTTGTGTGGCGTTTTTTATATAGCGTTCAAACCAACAGGGTGACGTTTCCTAAGCCCTATTGCAAGCTGCGTAAAATAAACAGCTTCGCCGTAATTAGCGACCCTGAAAATCACCTGATTTGATGTCACCCAGGAACTTCAGCACCACCTGCTCGACCGTGCGGTGAATATCAGTGCGTTCGCGCCCGAAATCCCGGCACAAATAGCCAAAGTTTTCAGCAATATAGGGCGTGCAGGGTGGCAGGAATGAATAATGCCCGGCCCCTTTGGCCTTAACAAATTTTGCACGCCCGCGCAGCAGCTTGCGAAAATGCGCGGCATTGGCCGTTTCGGGCAGGATTTCATCGGTTTCGGCCTCGATAAACAGCATCGGGACCGTCACATCGGCAAAGCCCGCATCGGTCGCGGCAACGCCAAAGGCCGGGGTTACGGCAATAACGCCCGCAATCCGGTCATCGCGTGCGGAAACAACCGGGCTGCCATAACGATCATGCAACTCATCAATCAGGTCATCACCGGGCGCATGCTGGCAAATCACCCGGTCCTGATCGGCATTAAGCGCGCAATAGCTTTGCCAGGCAGAGGCATCAAACTGCCAGCCCGCCATTTTAAGCACCGTCGCCCCGCCCGCCGAATGGCCGAGCGCATAGATTTTGTTTTGATCAATCTGCGGTCCGATCTCGTCATGGCCCAACAACAGATCAAGCGCCAAACGCATTTCCTGCGGGCGGCGTTCGATGATCGTCAACTGCCGCGCATCGGACGGATCAAGATAATTATCGCCATGATGCTGCGGGGCGGCAACGATATAGCCGCGCCGTGCGAGATATTCCGCCAGCCAGAACTGATTGAAGCGGTGCCCTTCGGAGCCGTGCGAAAACATCACCAGCGGATAGGGTCCGTCGCCTGTAAAATCCGCATCGCGCGCACCGGTCGATGTCACGCCCATATGCCGCACGGGGCGTTCATCGGCGTGCGACGGATACCAGATCGCAAGCGGGAACGGGTCCTTGTCAAACAGCCGGTCGCGAAAACCGGCTGTATATCTGGCTTGTTGGCTCATGACAGGTGACGGACCTTAACGCCCGC
>CBIHMD010000745.1:0-1608 GCA_966210655.1 uncultured Thalassospira sp. | reverse complement strand
GCCAAGGGCTTCGAATTCGCCCTGGAACTACGCGATGAGCCATGGGGCCAACGCCACTTCACCCTGCTTGATCCCAATGGTGTCCGGATTGATATCGCCAGTCAGGATGCCGCAATCAGCGACGATTATGCCAAGGATTTCCTGATGCCGGTCGAGAACATTCCGGCCTGATCCCCTTCGCGTCACCACCAATCGATGCTTTTGCCTCAAACATCAAAATCGGGATGGTGCAGTCATTGCATCATCCCGTTGTCTTGATGAAGTCATCAATCGCCGTAATCGTCCCGGCGATATTGCCTGCCTGCGTGTGGCCTGATTTCTTGCGCGCATCAAAATCATGATCACCGTCAGAAACCCAGTGCAGTAACACCGTATCGGCCAGACCATAACCTGCCACCTCGTCCGTGCTGCCAAACGGGTCGCGCGTTCCGTGACAAATCAGGGTCGGTGTTTTCATCGTCTGTAAATGTGCTGTCCGCAGGTTTTCCGGCTTCCCCGGCGGATGAAACGGATATCCAAGGCACACAACACCGCGTACGCCAAGGTCATCGGCGACCATGCTGGCAATCCGCCCGCCCATTGATTTGCCGCCGATCACAATATTTTCAGGCGTCCCAAGCTGTGCAACAACCTGCCCGAATGTCTCGATCAGAATCGGGGCACGATCCGGCCCGCGCTTTTTTCCATCCCCCCGGCGTTTCGCCATGTAGGGAAATTCAAACCGTGCTACGCGATAACCGCAACCGGCAAGTCCTGCGGCTATTTCATTCATAAACGGGCTATCCATCGCGGCCCCCGCCCCATGCGCCAGAACAATGGTCATCTTGGCATCATCAGGGCCGTCAAAGACAAAATCGATGGTCATGGCAATCGGGTATCCCTGTTCCTGTGGCGATCAAAAACATAAGCCATCGCGATTGATCGGGCCAAGTCCCAATCCCCTGCCTGCCCGCTGTTTCCCCGCTATTCATCCGAAAAACTCGCCATATCAGGATGTTTCGGTTTATCATGACCCTCCCCAAAGCAGTGCGCCAACCCCAAACGGCGTCGCCATCTGCCCCGATCCGATACCTTGCCGAAATCAGGTGTTCCCATGCCCAAAGACCAAATACTGCTGGATCAGGCGCGTACCGCCCTTGTCATGATCGACCTGCAGAACGGCATTCTCGCCCAGTCTCTGCATCCGCGAAGCGGTAATGCGGTGCTTGAAAATGCCCGCGGCCTGATTGCCAAATTCCGGGCGGCAAAGGCCCCCATCGTTCTGGTCCGCGTTTACTGGTCTTCTGACATGGCTGATGCGCCGCAACAAATCGTTGATCTGCCATCCGTCCCGGCGAAATGCCCGCCTGAAGACTGGGGAACCCTTGTGGATGACTTCATACAACCCGGCGATATCGTCATTACCAAACATCAATGGGGCGCGTTTTACGGCACCGAACTTGACCTGCAGCTTCGCCGGCGCGGGATTGATACCATCGTCCTTGGCGGTGTCGTCACCAATTTTGGCGTAGAATCCACCGCCCGGTCGGCGTGGGAACACGGCTATAACATCGTGATTGCCGAGGATACCACCGCCACCAAATCGGTCGAAATGCACCAGTTTTCAAT
>CBIHMD010000744.1:0-1610 GCA_966210655.1 uncultured Thalassospira sp. | reverse complement strand
ATCGACAAATTATCGGGGAAACTTTGAATGAGACTTGGATTTGGCAAAGGGAACGGGATAGACCCGACTGGCGTGCTTAATGCGATTGCCAGTGCGGTCGTCGTTTCTGATCGGGATGGCAAAATCCGCTTCGTCAATCAGGCGACGGAACAGCTGTTCAATACCAGCGCCGCCGTCCTGTGCCGCAGTAACCTCAAGGACTTCATTCCCGGCGACAGCCCGGTTTTCTCGCTCATCAGTCAAGCCATCGACGAGGCGACCTTGGTGGCCGATCATAATCTTCTGATTGAAAGCCCCAAGATTGGCAAACATACTGTCAATCTGACGGTGGGTTCTATGCCTGACGAGCCCGACTGCGCTGTTCTGACGTTTGAGCCGCGCTCTATCGCCCAAAAGATTGACAATCAGCTGTTAAGCCGGAATTCGGCACGTTCGGTAAGTGCCATGGCGGCGATTCTTGCGCACGAGATCAAAAACCCGCTATCGGGTATTCGCGGTGCAGCCCAGTTGCTTGAACAAACATCGAATGAAGACGACCGGGTCCTGACACGTTTGATCTGTGACGAGGCGGACCGGATCGTCGACCTTGTTGATCGTATGGAAATCTTTTCCGACAAACCGATGGAACGCGGTGCGGTTAACATCCATACGGTGCTTGAACATGTCCGCAGGCTTGCCGAAAACGGCTTTGGCAAACATCTGGCATTTGAAGAAATCTATGATCCGTCGTTGCCACCGGTTTTCGGGAACCGGGATCAGTTGATTCAGGTGTTTCTGAACCTTCTTAAAAATGCAGGCGAGGCTGTTGATCATGATAGCGGCCATATTGTGATTTCGACGCGGTATCAGCATGGTGTTCGTCTTGCCGTTGCTGGTGGCGATGCGCGTGTGCATTTGCCCCTGGTTGTGTCTGTCCGTGACAATGGACCCGGCATTGCGCCAGATATGCGTGAAAGCCTGTTTGATCCGTTTGTTACCACCAAACCAACCGGTTCCGGTCTGGGGTTGGCTTTGGTGGCAAAGATTATCAATGACCATGGCGGCGTTATCGAAGTGAAAGATGCACCGGGGGGCGGTGCCGAATTTCAGATCATGCTGCCAATATATAACCGCACGCTGGCCGAAGATGTCGGTGCGGGCAATATAATGAAAAACAAGGAAGAAACCGTATGAGCCCGAGCCCGGCCAGAATTCTTGTTGCCGATGACGACCGTGCGATCCGTACCGTTCTGACTCAGGCACTGTCACGTCAGGGCCACGAGGTGCGCAGCACCGGTCACGGACGTACCTTGTGGGATTGGATTGCCGACGGGGACGGCGATCTGGTGATTACGGATGTCATGATGCCGGACGAAAACGGGCTTGATATGGTGCCGCGTATTCGCAAACTGCGCCCGGATTTGCGCGTTATCGTCATGAGTGCGCAGAATACCTTGATGACGGCAGTAA
This sequence comes from uncultured Thalassospira sp., assembly GCA_966210655.1. Lineage (GTDB taxonomy): Bacteria > Pseudomonadota > Alphaproteobacteria > Rhodospirillales > Thalassospiraceae > Thalassospira. The sequence continues at coordinate 161 of CBIHMD010000744.1, read as the reverse complement.
AAGCAGCCCAGCGCGGCGCCTTTGAATATCTGCCAAAACCGTTTGATTTGAATGAGTTGATCAGCATTGTTGATCGTGCTCTTGAAGCACCCCAAGCCGCCGATAATGCCAAGTCAGCGGATGACGAAGGTGATGATCGCCTACCACTGATCGGTCGTTCT
>CBIHMD010000743.1:0-1611 GCA_966210655.1 uncultured Thalassospira sp. | reverse complement strand
CCCCTGGCTGATCGCCAGTGTAAGGCTGTCCATCACGCGGATAAACGGCACCACACCCGATGTCTTGCCGTTCTTGCCTACCTTTTCGCCAATTGAACGCAGATTACCCCAGTATGAACCGATGCCGCCACCACGCGCCGCAAGCCAGACATTCTCGGTCCAGATATCGACAATACCGCCAAGATTATCGTCTGCTTCGTTTAGGAAGCAGGAAATCGGCAAGCCACGCGTCGTCCCGCCATTCGACAGAATCGGGGTCGCTGGCATGAACCAAAGCTTGGAAATATAGTCATAAAGACGCTGTGCATGCGCTTCGTTGTCGCCATAGTAGCTGGCAACGCGTGCAAAAAGATCCTGATAGCTTTCGCCTGGCATCAAATAACGGTCATTCAAAACCGCCTTGCCAAAATCCGTTAGCAACGCATCGCGCGAACGAACAACAATGACGCGCGCACCTTTTTCGTGCTGCACCACATCCAGCATCTTCATGCTTGTAGTCCCCTTACCTGAACGGTCGCCCATTGGCGGCGATCCGCTTCCTGATTGTTATCTTCATCAAACGGCATTCGCTTGATCCGGCACCGTTTACAGCCTGCCGGATCGCGAAAAATTGCCGTCCCCAATGCCCGTTGGACAGACGTTATGCCCGCTCAAGACCGGATTGAAAACACAATATGTAGTGGGAGAAGATAAAAAATCGTCAATTGATTGTATCAGTTCCGTTACAATCCCGGATACTCAATGATTCGCGGCAAAGACGTTTTTTACGCCTTCTGCGGTCAAGCAAAACTTTGCGAAAATCCGCACGACACAAGCGACATATGTGGCTTGCGGATGTTCAACTTCCGGCAGACGGAAACCTGCACCTGCCCTTTGCGATTAACCGACCAGAACGAGTGCCGCACTGCAAAGCGAGGACAACAACAATGTCCACGCGATGCCCCAGTGCATTTTCAGCAACAGAATCGCGCAAGCCCCGGACAGAAGCACGACACGCCAGTCAAGGGCCATGAAATCGGGACGCCATAACTGCAACCAGCCATGCTGAACCAACGAGACTTCGGCAAAAAAGACATGCAGGGCAAACCATATGGCAAGGTTAAGGATCACCCCGACAACCGAAGCCGTAATCATCGATAACGCACCGCGAAGTCTTGGACGGGTTGCGATCCAGTCGATATAGGGTGCGCCGACAAATATCCATAAAAAGCATGGCGCAAAGGTCGCCCACAAGGTAACGACCGCCCCGGCCAGCCCCATCCACATTCCGCCATCCCGATAGGCCGCAATGAAACCGACAAACTCGGTCACCAGAATTAGCGGTCCCGGCGTTGTTTCAGCAAGCCCCAGCCCGTCCATCATCTGGCCGGCATTCAACCATCCGAATGCGTTGACAACATCCTGCGCCATATAGGCCAGAACCGCGTATGCCCCGCCAAACGTCACGACAGCCAGTTTCGAGAAAAAATACGCAATATCGGGAAGAATCCCTGCGCCAGCCACCAGCCCGAGCCCCAAAAGCGGAACCAGCCAGATCACAAGCCAAATCAGGGCCGTTGACAGGGTTTTGCCCAAACGATTTTGCCCGGTAAGCAAAACATGCTCCGGATT
>CBIHMD010000742.1:0-1612 GCA_966210655.1 uncultured Thalassospira sp. | reverse complement strand
CAAAGCCGGTCTTGCCAAGGTTGGCGATCAGATGGTTGCCGATTGGCAGGCAGAGGCCGGTGATACCGGGGCTGCCATCATCGACGCCTTCAAGAAGTAAGCGCGAAACCACGTTTTCCGATCCGGGTGATAATGCCCGGATCGGGACGCCCCGCCGAAATTCATGATATGACTGTCCGAAGGGGCTTGGCCCTTGTCAGCCACCACTGGGAAATCCCGCGGGCGGAAAGGGGACTGCTGTGCGCAGATCATTAGATTATTTGTTCAAATTCAGTGCGGGGTTAGCAGCCGTTTTTCTGGTTGCCATCGCATTGCTGATCCTGGCCTCGTCGCTGGGCCGGTTTATCGGAATTGCCGTGCATGATGCCAACGAGCTTGCCGGTTTCTCGCTTGCGGCGGGGACGTTTCTGGCACTTGGTCCGGCACTTCGGGCGGGCACCCACATCCGGGTTCTGATCGTATTGTCCCACCTTAGGGGCGGTGTGCGCCGGGTGGTTGAGACCATCACTTTGGCGGCGGCAAGTTTCCTTGGCGGGTATTTCGCCTACTGGATGGCGGTTTTGGCGCAGGAAAGTTTTTCCTATGGTGATACGTCGCCCGGTGTTCTGGCCTTTCCGCTTTGGATTCCGCAGGCCGCGATGGCGTTCGGGCTGATTGTTTTCACCATCGCCATGCTTGAGGCATTGTTTGATGTGGCTTGCGGTCGCCAGCCCGTCTTTGCCACGCGCGAAACCAGCGAACTGACGGAATAGGGGGACGGTCATGGGTGTACTTGAAATCGGCCTGATCCTGATGGGGATCATGTTCCTGTTCCTTGGGGCGGGGCTTTGGGTGGCATTGTCGTTATTTGCGGTCGGTGTCATCGGACTTGAGTTTTTTACCAGTGCGCAGACCGGGCCGATCATTGCGACGACCGCGTGGTCGGGGCTTGCAAGCTGGTCGCTGGCACCGCTGCCGCTGTTTATCTGGATGGGTGAAATCCTGTTCCGGTCGCGGCTGTCCGAAGATATGTTCACCGGTCTTGCGCCGTGGCTGAACAAGCTTCCGGGGCGGTTGCTGCATGTCAATATTCTGGGCTGCGGGATTTTTGCCGCCGTGTCGGGATCATCGGCGGCGACGGCGGCCACGATTGGCCGGATGTCGATCCCGGAACTGCGCAAGCAGGGATATGCCGATAAGCTGATCCTTGGCACGCTGGCCGGGTCGGGCACACTTGGGCTTCTGATCCCGCCCTCGATCATTCTGATTGTTTACGGGGTTTCGGCGGAGCTTTCGATTGCGCGTCTGTTTATTGCCGGCATCCTGCCCGGTGCGATGCTGATCATCCTGTTCATGGGCTTTGTCATGATCTGGGCGACGATCAACAAGGACAAGATGCCGCCTGCCGGGCCGGTTTACAGCTTTGTTGAAAAAGTCCGGGCGTCTGGCCGCCTGATCCCGGTGATCGCGTTGATTGCCGGTGTGATCGGATCGATCTATGGCGGGATTGCCACCCCGACGGAGGCCGCGGCCTTTGGCGTGGTTGGTGCGCTGATCCTGTCTGCGATCAGCGGGTCGCTTAACTGGGCGAGTTTCATCGACGGCCTGATGGGGGCGACGCGCACATCGTGCA
>CBIHMD010000741.1:0-1613 GCA_966210655.1 uncultured Thalassospira sp. | reverse complement strand
ATACGCAATTGTCCGTGTGCCAGCGTGATCGAACTGCCAACAGCCATTTCTTCTTCGGGGGCGATTGACGGTTTGCTTGCCGGCGCCGTTTTTCCGGCTGGCGGGGCGGGTGGTTCGTTTTTGGCAATGGTGGATGGGGCAGGACTTGGGGCCGGTTTGGGTTCTTCGCGTTTGGCCATCTGGCGTTCCGGTCGCGTGCGCGGTTGCGGAAGCCCTTCGGCCCGTTTTTTCAGGCTTTCCAGAAGATCGCCCAGCGACCGTGCCTCTTCGGCCAGTTCGTTGACCGCGCGCGATGCCATTTTTGCCTCGGCCTCGGTTTCGGAGCGAAGCTGGCGTTTGTCATCAAGCAGGGCTGCCAAAGACTGACGTTCCTGCTGCAATTCCTGGGTGGCGGATGCCATTTCGCTGCGCCGTGAACGGATATCTTCGCGAAGGGTGCCGATTTCTTCAAGCTCGGCCCGCAGATCGCGCGCATGCTGTTCAACACCGGGCAGGGCGGCTTTCAGAAGGATTGCGGATCGCAACGTATCCTGCGGGCTGGATGGCAGGGCAATGACGGCTTCGGGCGGGGTAGTCGACAGCCGCTGAAGCGCCATCAGAATGCGGGCATATTGCCCGGCCTTGTCTTCAAGGCTGGTGGCGGCGCGCTTTTCACGGGTTTCAAGTTCGGCAAGCTGGTCTTCAAGCTCGGTCAGCTTTGTCTCAAGGCGCTGGGCGCGTCTGGCAACCGAAATGGCTTCGGATTGCAGGGCCTGTTCCTCGGTCCAGAGCTCGCGCGATTTGCGTGACAGGAATTCTTCCTGTTTCTGCTGTTCGGACAACTGGCTTTCAAGTTTATCAAGCTGGCTGTCGACCTTGCGCAGAGACTGGGCAAAAGAGGGCGCTGCCCCGCCCGCAATCATGGCTGCAATCACAGCCAGCGCAGGCAGGGCGGTTTGGGAGCGCAAATTAGCTCGCAAGAAGCGCATCATTCCCTTTCAAACCCTTGACCAACGGTTTGCCGGTCATTTCCTTTGGCTGCGGCAGGCCGAGAAGCAAAAGCAAAGTCGGCGCCACGTCTGCAAGGCGGCCATTTTCCAGTGTGACACCTTCCGGCCCGTTCACCAGAATGGTCGGCACCGGATTAAGCGTATGTGCCGTGTGCGGTTCACCGGTTTCCGGATCGACCATCATCTCACAATTCCCGTGATCGGCGGTAACGAACATCACACCCCCCACCGTTTTAACCGCATCAACAACTTGCCCAAGGCAGGTATCAACCGCTTCGGCGGCCTTCATCGCGGCCGAAAGAATGCCGCTATGTCCGACCATGTCGGGATTGGCAAAGTTCAGAATGATCGCGTCATAGGTTTCTGCCCTGATCGCAGTCACCAGCTTTTCGGTTACTTCCGGGGCCGACATTTCCGGTTGCAGGTCATAGGTCGCGACCTTGGGCGATGGCACCAGAATGCGGTCTTCGCCTTCGAAAACCTGTTCTTCGCCGCCGTTAAAGAAGAACGACACATGCGGATATTGTTCGGTCTCCGCGATGCGCAGTTGCTTCATTCCGGCCTTCGAAACGACTTCGCCAAAGATATTTGGCAAAACCTGCGGCGGATAGATCGCATCCATAT
>CBIHMD010000740.1:0-1617 GCA_966210655.1 uncultured Thalassospira sp. | reverse complement strand
ATGATGATATGTGCATTGGTGCCACCAACCCCGAAGCTGCTGATACCGCCACGCAGCGGTTCATCGCCGCCACTTGATAATGGTTGAGCAATACTGTTTACCCGAAATGGTCCCTGATCCAGGCCAAGATTTTCATTTGGTTGATTGAAATGGCAGGTCGGCGGGAATGCCCGGTGACGGATTGCCAGTACGGCCTTGATCAGACCGGCAATTCCGGCGGCACTGTCCAGATGGCCGATATTGCCCTTGACCGAGCCAAGCCAGATCGGGTGCGTTGGGGATGTACCGGTTTTTGCATATGCCTTGTTGAGTGCGGCGATCTCTATCGGGTCGCCAAGGGCGGTTGCGGTTCCGTGGCCTTCGACAAAGCGGATGGTGACGGGATCGATTTGGGCATCGTCAAGGGCGGTTTGAATCGCCTTGGTCTGTCCATCGACAGAAGGCGCGGTAAAGGCAGCCTTCGCCGAACCGTCATTGTTCATGCCGACGCCCTTGATCACCGCATGGATGGTGTCCCTGTCGGCGATGGCATCATCAAGACGTTTCAGAAGGACAATGGCCGCACCGCTGCCGCCGACAACGCCGTCTGCCTTGCTGTCGAATGGGCGGCAGACACCGCTTCGCGATCCGATGCCGCCCTGCGTGAAGTAATATCCCCCGGCCGGGCTAAGCCCAAGGGTCGCACCACCGGCAAGGGCGACACGGCACTGGCCGGATCGCAATGCTTCTACGGCAAGCGCAATATTGACAAGGCCGGTCGAACAGGCGGTCGAGGATGCGATGGCAGGGCCGGTCAGGTTCAGCTTGTAGGCAAGCCGTGTTGCGGCAAAATCCTTGTCATTGCCGAGTGTCATGCCATAGCGGATAGCATCGGGGCGGTCGCGCAGGCGATCACGCAGGTTGTCGACCAGATAGGTCGGGAAACCAACCCCGACATAAGCCCCAACCGGGCCGTCACGCGCCGGATCACATGCCCCGTCTTCAAGGGCACCAAGGGCAACTTCAAGCAGCAGGCGTTGCTGCGGGTCTGTTTCGATGGTTTCGCCCGCAGTCATGGCAAAGGGCGCGGGATCGAACATATCGATATCGTCAAGAATCCCGTGGCGTGCGACAAAATCGGCGTCTTCCAGTGCTGATGGATCACCACCCAGCGTGCGCAGGCGGGAAATATCAACGTCCTTTATCTGATCGACGCCGTTTTCAAGCATCGACCAGAAGGTGTCGCGATCATCCGCACCGGGCAGGCGCATCGCCATGCCGATAATTGCAATGTCATGATTTTCAGACACATTGCGTTGGGTCTTTACCGGTTCGGCCTTTGCGATTTCGGGAACTGTCTGGTTATCGGCACACAGGTGAAGGGCAAAGGAATTGATCGTCGGGTGCTGGAATATTTCCACAGACGCAATGTTGTGCCCGGCGAGTTTTGACAGGGCAAACTGTGCGCGCGGTACCAGCAATGAATGGGCGCCAGCTTCAAACAGGTTGGTATCGAATTCAATTTCGTCGGTTTCGATCAGATCCATCCAGATTTTGGCAATTTTTCCGGCCATTTGATGAATGCGCATCTGATCGGGTTTGCGGGATGCGGGGGGCGGCGTTTCTTGTACAACAGGC
>CBIHMD010000739.1:0-1622 GCA_966210655.1 uncultured Thalassospira sp. | reverse complement strand
GGCAATCCATGCCGCAGCCTCTGCCTCGCGCCCGGTGGCTTTGGCGAGTGTATCGAAAAGTTTACGGGCTTCGGGCAGGGCATCGCGGTTGTTGTTATAAATCGACAGAACGATGGTCGGGGCGATGGCATTGAAATTGTCATATGCCATTGCGAGATCCTTGCTGATCACGATCAGGTCGGGGCTAGCATCGCGCAGGGCTTCGATATTGGGCGCGGCGCGCTGTCCGATATCGGTGAAATTTTCGGGAAGGTCAGGTTTGGCAACCCAATCGAGATAGTCGTCGGGATCGGCAATCGCGACCGGATCAAGCCCAAGAGCAATGACGGTTTCGGTCGTGGCCCAGTTCGTTACCGCAACGCGTTTTGCCGGTGCGTCAAGGGTCAGTGTGCCGCGTTCATGTTCAATCGTTACCGGTTCGGCGGTTGCCATTTGGGGCGAAATTGATGTGATCAAACCTGTGATTACGGACAGGCAAAGTAACAGGTGTCTGGTCATGGTTTACGATCCGTGTGCTTCCGTAACGGCGTCGGCAAGCTGTTCGGCAAAACGTACCGCAGATATGAGCCCACCAAAGGTCCAGCTTGCGGGAACCTCATAGACAGTATTTTGCCGGTTAAAGGGCAAAGCTCTCCAGACCGGAGAGGCAAAAAGTTTCGTTTTTTCCGGCTTCGGGGTTGGCTCGATATAGGCTAAACGCGCCGGGCCAAGCTTGGCAAGATCGCCAATGTCTCCATTGCTGACGCCCCAGCCATTGACAGTACCGGTCCAGGCGTTTTCGAATCCCATCCGTGCCAGAGTCGATCCGAAAAGCGATGTGGTCCCGTGAATGCGAAAATGGGCGTCATCAAGGATGCGCACAACCGCGAATTTGGCATCATCACCAATCGTCTGGCGAATCCGATCAGCGGCGGTTTCGATGCGTTGATTGGCGGATGCAATAATTTTTTCGGCTTTGTCGTCTCGCCCGGTCAGTTTGCCAATATTGCGCATCAGTTCTTCGGCCTTGTCGATGGCAGGTTGACTGGTGTTATAGATCGAATAAACCATCGTTGGTGCGAAAGCCGATAATTTGTCATAAGCCATGGCGGCTTCATTACTGATCAGGATGACCTCGGGGCGGCTATCGCGCAGGGCTTCGAAATTCGGTGCCATGCGGGTGCCAAGGTCAACAAATTCGGCGGGCAATGCTGGTTCTACTACCCAGTCGCGATAGCCGTCGGGTTCGGGGATGGCGACGGGATCAATGCCAAGGGCCAGAACCGTTTCGGTCAGCGGCCAGTTTGATACTGCAATCCGGGTCGGCGGGGTTGCAAAATTCACCGTTCCCATTTCGTGGGTATAGGTTTCGGCCGACGCGATTGACGGGACGATGGTCGGGGCAAGGATGCCGGTTGCAATCATGCAGGTCCGGGCGATTGACGCGATCAGGCAGTTTCGCATGGTCAGGACCCTAAGCTATGTAGCTGACATAATGGGCAGACTCCGGCAGGCGGATCACCCCGATTTCGGTTTGGAAAATATCGCGAAGCGTATCGGCCTGCATGAAATCGCCTGCTATTCCCTGCCAGCAGGTGCGACCGCTGCGAAGGGCCAGGATGTGATCGGCAAAGCGTCCAACC
>CBIHMD010000738.1:0-1627 GCA_966210655.1 uncultured Thalassospira sp. | reverse complement strand
GTCGAGGAACGCGCGGCCAAAATCGAGGCCGAAGAAGCCGCAAAGCTGGCCGCGGCAGAATAGCGCAGCAGAATTGACGAATTTTGGCTTTCCGCCGTCCGGGCGGAAAGCTATTTTCATGTTCACATGAATTTGCACTGATCATGTTTGGCGCAAATATCTGGAATTCAAGTTAGATCGGAGACCCAAAGTGGCATCGCTTCAACCCGTCCGTGGCACGCATGACCTTCTGCCTGAACAGAACCGTCTGCAGGATCATATCGCGCAGGTCGCGCGCGACATCGGCGAGTTGTATGGTTACCATCGCATGACCACGCCGATCTTCGAATTTACCGAGGTCTTTGCCCGGACTCTTGGGGATACGTCCGATGTTGTGACCAAGGAAATGTATACATTCGAGGATCGCGGCGGCGAACAGATCACGCTGCGCCCCGAAGGGACGGCTGGCATTGCGCGCGCCTATATCTCGAACGGCATGCAGCAGATGTCACCGGTCAAGGTTTCCTATTACGGGCCGATGTTCCGGTATGAACGCCCGCAGAAAGGCCGCCAGCGCCAGTTCCACCAGATCGGTGCGGAGCTTCTGGGGGTGGAGCAGGTCGCGGGCGATATCGAAATGATCGCCTATGGCGCGCATATCCTTAAAAGCCTTGGTCTTTGGGACAGTATCACGCTGGAGCTTAATACCCTTGGCGACCCGGAAAGCCGGGCGGTGTATCGCGACGTTCTGGTCGATTATTTCAAAGGGCATTTCGACAAGCTGTCGGAAGACAGCCGGGCGCGTCTTGAAAAGAACCCGCTGCGTATTCTTGATTCCAAGGATGAAGGCGACCGGGAACTGGTTGCCAATGCGCCGTTGTTTGCCGAATATCTGAACGAACACAGTCGGGAGTTCTTCAAGTCGCTGACGAGCGGGCTTGGCGATATCGGTATCGGGTATGAACTGAACCCGCGTCTGGTGCGTGGTCTGGATTATTATTGCCATACCTGTTTCGAGTTTACAACCAACACCCTTGGCGCACAGGGTACCGTGATGGCCGGTGGCCGTTATGACGGCCTGATTTCGACCATGGGCGGTCCGCAGACCGCCGGTGTTGGCTGGGCAGCCGGTGTTGAACGTCTGGCATTGATGGTCGGCGAAGCCCCGGCCGGGCCACGTCCGGTTGCCTTGATCCCGATGGGGGATGCAGCTGAGGCACGATGCCGCACGTTGGCGCAGACATTGCGCGAAACCGGTATTGCGGTCGAACTCGGCTATGCCGGGAATATGAAAAAACGTATGAAGCGCGCGGACAAGGCAAATGCCCGGCTTGCGGTTATCCTTGGTGATGATGAACTGGCCAAGGGGATTGCACAGTTGCGCGATCTGGACAGTGGCGAACAGCAGGAAATCGCACTTGATCAGCTTGCGGGCGTAATCGGCAAAAGGTAAGTGCAGGGTGACAGACGCATTCGCGCGTGAAGAAGCCGGAGACTGGCCACTGGATCGCCTGATGGTGATCGGGACCAATCATCGGCGCTCCAGCGAGTATACGCGTGACCGTCTGTTTATCGACGATGCCCGCCTGCCGCAGTTCCTGTCGGCGATCTTGCAGGCTCGTCTCGGGCAAGCGATCGTGGTTTCAAC
>CBIHMD010000737.1:0-1629 GCA_966210655.1 uncultured Thalassospira sp. | reverse complement strand
GCATCATACGCAGTTTCGGCGGCACCATTCGTGCGGAAAACCGCCCGACGCGCGGGGCCTGTTTCACGATTGAATTGCGATGTGCTGATCAGATGACCGAAGGTGATACCACATCAACCTCGACGTCATCGTCCCTGCCTGATACAACATCGGACCAAACCGCCGAAACAGAAGGCGTGGAAACGGATCTGATGGTACATCGCATGATCGCCCCCTGATCCGGAACGGATAAAAAGGGGAAGGCAATTGAATAACTCCGCCCATTGCGTTCTGTTTGTCGATGACGACGAAGATGTGCGGGAAGCCGCACAGCAAACGCTGGAACTTGCCGATATCATCGTCGAATGCCACAACGACGCCAGCAGCGCGCTTGAACGCATTCGTCGCGGCTGGCCCGGTATTCTTGTGACCGATATCCGCATGCCGCGCATGGATGGCATGGAACTGCTGTCCCAGATCCGCAAGATCGAAACGGAAATGCCGGTGATCCTTGTCACTGGGCATGGCGATGTTGCCACTGCGGTGCGCGCCATCCGCGAAGGTGCGTTTGATTTCATCGAAAAGCCGTTTGATCCCGATCATTTCATCGATGTCGCGCGTCGCGCCATGGCGCATCGGCAACTGGTTCTGGACAACAGGACGCTCAAGGCCGAACTGGCGCGCCACAGCAAGGAAGTATCGGGCCTGATCGGGCGCACGCCCGCGATGGAAAAGCTGCGCACCCTGATCGGCAATATTGCCGCGACCGACGCCCATGTCCTGATCAATGGCGAAACCGGTGCAGGCAAGGAAGTCGTTGCGCGCACCCTGCACGAGGCATCCGGCCGCCCCGGCCAGTTTGTCGCGGTCAATTGCGGGGCGATGCCCGAAAACCTGATTGAATCCGAACTGTTCGGCCACGAAGCCGGTGCCTTTACGGGCGCTGAAAACAAACGTATCGGCAAGTTCGAATTTGCCGACAAGGGCACCATGTTCCTTGATGAAATCGAAAGCATGCCGCTATCGCTTCAGATCAAATTGCTGCGCGTTTTGCAGGAACGCGCGCTGGAACGCTTGGGTTCGAACAAGTTGCAACCGATTGATTTGCGCGTGGTTGCCGCGACCAAGGTCGATTTGCGCGATGCATCATCGCGCGGGGCCTTCCGCGAGGATCTGTATTACCGCCTGAACGTCGTACAGCTTCATATCCCGCCACTGCGCGAACGCAAGGACGACATCCCCCTTCTGTTCCAGCATTTCATGAAAGAGGCGCAAGGAAGGTTTGGCCGCGAATTCTCCCCGCTGAACGGCACTGAAATTGCGCGTCTGACCGGGCATGACTGGCCGGGAAATGTGCGCGAATTGCGCAATGCCGCCGAACGCCGGGTGCTGGGCCTTGATCCCTTTGCCGGGGACAGCGTCCAACCGGTCGAAAATATCCTTTCCCTGCCCCGGCAGGTCGAAGCGTTTGAAAAAGGCGTGATTTGCGAAGCACTGCGTCAGCATGGTGGCCATGTTACGGCCACCGTTGATGCCCTTGGCGTGCCACGCAAGACGTTCTACGACAAACTTGCCAAATACGGCATCGTCCCCGCCGAATTCCGCAGCAAGCCGGACGCCTGATACCGACCCAGCGAATGTCGCAATTTT
>CBIHMD010000736.1:0-1635 GCA_966210655.1 uncultured Thalassospira sp. | reverse complement strand
ATTTTGGGCCGCGATGTTCCTGGTCGCATAATCCTTGCCATCGGTCTTCCGGTGATGGCAGGTGCGATTTTCACCCTGTTTGTCAGCCAGAACATCGCCATCAGTGTTCTGGCACTGATCCTGTTCAATATAGGGCAAGGATCGGTTGCCGGTACATGCTTTGCCCTTTTGCCGCGTATTGCCGGTCGCGATCTTTCGATGCCAGCTCTTCAGGGGATGCTGGCCCAGTTTGCCGAGATTTTCGTTGTGATCGTTCCACCGGTTGCCGGTGCGATGATCGACTGGGCAAGCTGGAAGGGGGCAGCATTTCTGCTGGCAGGTTTCTATCTTACAGGATTTGTCATCTCGCTTCGGTATCGGCAATCGCGCGTTGTAACGGCAGGTTAGTTCTCCTATACCATCCGCTGTCTTGACCTATCCCGCAAAGCAGGCGACCCTCCTTGCCTTATCTAATGCAAGGAGCGAATAATGCTCTGCACAAGGGAAACGGAATGGCCTGGATCAAAGCCACCTTTATCGGCCTGATATTGCTTGGCATTCTGGTGATTTCCGCGTTCTTTATCTGGCTCGCACCTGTTGGTGCGGGCTATACGGCCAAAATCATGTGTTCTGCCATTTTTGTAAATGGCCTGCCCTCGGACCGTGCCCGCGACGAGGATGTACTTGCCGATAACAATCCGGCTCTGTCGCTTATTACCGCCAATGTCGATTTGCGTCATCAAACGGTCAGTGCCCATGCGTTCGGTTTTCGCAAACGCATTGCTGTTTATCGGCCAAATCTTGGCTGTACGCTATCCGATAGTCCGGCCCGGATCGAACAGCTTCGCGCGACAAGCCCGCTGATCCGCCCGATCCCGCCGCAACCGCTTTTGACCGCATCCATACCGGGCAATATCGACCGTCGCGAATTGAACAATATTCTGACCGATGCCATGGACGAACCGGGCACTGATGTTTCGCGACGCAGCCGGGCCATTGTTGTTTTGCATCGGGGCAAGGTCATTGCCGAACGTTATGCACCGGGCATCACGGCCAACACGCCCCTGCCTGGCTGGTCGATGACCAAAAGCGTGTTTAATGCCCTGCTGGGCCGTATGCAGCACGAAGGCATGATCCCTGGTGTCGACAGCCCCGTCCTGATCAATGAATGGCAATCGCGGATCAGCGATCCACGCGCACTTATCACCTATGATAATCTGCTGCATATGAGCAGCGGCCTTTCCTTTGATGAAAGCTACTGGAATCCGTTATCGGACGTGGTTCAGATGCTGTTTGTCGAACCGGCCACAGCCGGATTTGCTGTCTCCCGCCCGCTTGAACACAAACCCGGTACAGTCTTTTCCTATAATTCCGGGGCGTCCAATGTTCTGTCGGCAGCGATGCGCAATATCAGCGGCTCCATCCGAAGCTATCAGCATATTCCCTTTGATCTTTTGTTCCGTCCGCTTGGCATTCGCAATGCGGTCATTGAAACCGATCAGGATGGTTATTTCATCGGTTCAAGCTTCATGCATGCCACTGCACGCGACTGGGCCAAGATCGGCCAGTTGTTCTTGCAGGATGGTGTCTGGAATGATGAACGCCTGCTGCCCGAAAACTGGGTGGATTATTCCATCACCCCGGCCCCTGCAGCAC
>CBIHMD010000735.1:0-1638 GCA_966210655.1 uncultured Thalassospira sp. | reverse complement strand
CGACAGAAAAGATATCTTTCTCAATATCTTATCCGGGGAAATATGTTTCACCGGCCCTGTTGTTTCCTCAAGGCAGGATCAGTCCCAATCGGGTGCCAGCCCGTCGGGGCTGACGATCCGGCCGTTTTTATCGGCCAGACCATGAATGGCCTGCATTTCCTCGCCACTCAGTTCGAAATCAAAGATATCGAAGTTTTCCGCGACCCGGCTTTCAGTTGCGGTTTTCGACAGCGCGATCACGTCATTCTGCTGCAACAGCCAGCGCAGAACCACCTGTGCGACCGACCTGTCATGGGATTTGGCAATCACGCCAAGTTCCGCGCTATCAAGCACCTTGCCATCGGCCATCGCATAATAGGCGGTCAGGGCCATGCCATGCTTGCGCGCGCCATCCATCACCTTGGTCTGGTCGATAAACGGATGATATTCGACCTGATTGGTCACAAGCGGCGCATCCGACAGGGCGGCGGCCTCATCCATCAGGGCAATACTGAAATTGCTGACCCCGATATGGCGCACCTTGCCCGCCTGCCTGACCTCGTTTAACGCCCCGATCTGATCGGCAAGCGACACATCATTGTTTGGCCAATGCAAAAGCAGCAGATCAACATAATCGGTTTTAAGCTTTTCAAGGCTTTCATCGACCGATTTCATAAAGGCATCGTGCCAGTAATTGCTGACCCAGACCTTGGTGGTCAGGAAAATGTCCTGGCGCGGGACGCCGCTATCAAGGATCGCCTGCCCGACGGCGGCTTCGTTGTCATAAATCTGGGCGGTGTCGATATGGCGAAAGCCGGTTTTGATGGCTTTCGGAACGATACGCAGAACGTCGGCTTCAGGCATGCGAAACGTGCCAAAGCCAAGGGCGGGAATCACCGCACCATTTGCAGATACATCAAACATCTGAATTCCTCATTGGAAATGTCGCGACTGTCTTCGCAACGGCTGCCAAACCCGAAGGTTCCGATAATTCCGGCACTCAGGCCGATTTGCGCACCGTCAGGATGACAATCCCGGTAATCACGACCAACCCGCCCAGCATCTGGGCTGGACTGATCATCTGTTCCAGCACCACCCAGCCAAACAGCAGGGTGGCAATCGGTTCCATATTCATCACCGGCGCATTGCGCGCCATATTCAGCCGCGGCACCGAAATGAACAGGACGGAAAAGGCACCACCATAAAGCAGCACCAATGCACCAAGCCCGAACCAGCCCGGTGTTGCGGATGGCAATGCCATCCCGCCCGGCACCAGTTCGGCGAAACCGGCAATGATCATCGATGCAAACACGATCACCATGGTGAACATGCTGCGCACCGATCCGCGCAATGCCGATAATTTGTGATCGGTCACCCAAAGGGCGACGGCAAAGGCCGTTGCCGCCCCCAGCGCAAAAACAATCCCCTGCCACCAGTTCGCACCGACATCGCCATCCATCGCAAGCACGCCCGGCACATCAAGCGCCAATACAAGCCCCGACAGGATAAACAGCATCAGGGCCGCCGATTTCAATGTCGGCCGCGCCCCGCCCAACGCCCAGGTCAGTAACGCCAGAATGATCGGGAAACTGTTGGCCGTCAGAAGGGCAAGTGCAACCGGAATGCGCGCCACCGCCGAATACAGGCACAGGCTTTGAA
>CBIHMD010000734.1:0-1640 GCA_966210655.1 uncultured Thalassospira sp. | reverse complement strand
CACAAATACCGCCGCCAGACCTACCAGCGAGTTGAAGGCAGCAACAAGTTGCGGCAGTGCGGTAATCTTGATCTTGAGCGCGATGACCGTACCAATGGCCCCGCCGACCAGAATGCCGACAATGATGGTGGTATAGGACACGACTTCGGGCGATGCCAGCGTGGTCAGAATGGCAATCGCCATCCCCACCATGCCAAGGATATTCCCGTTACGTGCCGTTTCAGGTGACGACAGACCGCGCAGCGACAGAATGAAGCAGACGGACGCCACCAGATACAGGAAAGCCGACAGGTTTTCCGACATTGTGTGTTCCCCCTACTTCTTTTTCTTGAACATGTGCAGCATGCGCTGTGCCACGATGAAACCGCCAAAGATGTTGACCGACGCCAGCACCACAGCAAGGAAACCCATCACCTTGGACAGGTTCATATCAATCGGGCCAGCCGCCAGAAGCGCACCGACAATGATCACCGATGAAATGGCATTGGTCACAGCCATCAGCGGTGAATGAAGGGCCGGGGTTACTTTCCACACGACGTAATAGCCGACAAAGCAGGCCAGAACGAACACCGTCAGACCAAGCACCGTCGGGCTGACACCGTTTGTATGGACAACAGTGGTGGCCGAACTGGCCATATCGCCCGCCTGATTGGCAAGGCTATCGGCAAGCTTTGCGGCCTTTTCAGCCAGACCAAGGGCTGCATCGCGCAGCTCGTTGGCGTTCTGGGCGGCATTTTGGGTTACGGATTGATCAGCCATTTGCGACCTCCTCACCACCGAATTTCGGATGAACAACCTTGCCATCACGGGTCAGCATGGTTTCGGCAATAATCTGGTCTTCGGCATTGAAGGCCAGCGTGCCTTTTTCCTTGTCGACGGACAGCGTACTGAAATTCAGAAGGTTTTAGGCATACATCGCCGTTGCATCGGTTGCGACGGAACTGGTGATGTTTTCCGGGCCAATGATTTTCACGCCATTGGCGGTAACAACGGTTTCAGCAAGTTTCGCACCCGCGACGTTGCCACCGCGTTCGGCGGCAAGATCGATGATAACAGAACCGGGTTTCATGCCCGCGACCATATCGGCGGTGACGATTTCCGGCGCCGGACGGCCCGGGATCAATGCGGTCGTGATCACGATGTCGGTCTTTGCCAGAACTTCCTTAAGCTTGGCAGCCTGTTTGGCCTTATATTCGTCCGACATTTCCTTGGCGTAGCCGCCTGCGGTTTCGCCATCGGCTGCGTCGTCTTCAACCTCGATAAACGTCCCGCCAAGCGATTGAACCTGTTCCTTCACCGCCGGCCGCACATCGAATGCGGAAACCACCGCACCAAGGCGCTTGGCGGTCGCAATCGCCTGAAGACCGGCAACACCGGCGCCGACAACAACAACACGTGCGGGCGGCAACGTACCGGCCGCCGTCATCATCATCGGATAAATCCGGCCGAATTCATGCGCAGCATCAAGCACCGCACGATACCCCGCCAGGTTGGATTGCGAAGACAGCACATCCATCGACTGGGCACGCGAAATGCGCGGCATCAGTTCCATGGCAATGGACGAAACCCCGGCCGCCGCCATCGATCTGCTCGACCGGGGCATCCTCTACGACTATACGAAGGCGAGCCTCTCCCGCTAC
>CBIHMD010000733.1:0-1642 GCA_966210655.1 uncultured Thalassospira sp. | reverse complement strand
AGAAGTTTTGCCGTGGCTTCGCCAATCCCGCTGCTGGCACCGGTAATGACGACGACCTTGTTTTCAACATTGTTGGACATAAGCGACATGACATCCTCCTTGTTTGGGTCATGGCGCTTACTGTGATTGCAAATCGCTGCTTGATGAATACACAGAACTCTTGATCAATTGCCTGATTCTCCGAACAGTACGAAAACCGCTTTTCAGTACAGTCCGGATCGGTATAGTTCATATTAGATAAACAAAGGAGTTTGGCGATGTCTGTGTTCAGCGAGATGTCCGGTCTGATTGACAAATACTGCGAAGGAGAAGGCGTTGCCCAGACGCCAGTGAGTGCAATGCACCTGTATCGTGCGACCGGGCCATCGATGAAAGTCCCGACAATCTACAAGCCGTGTCTTTGTATTATCGCGTCAGGTGCCAAGGAGGTGTCATTGGGCGATGACCTGTTCCGGTATTCACCCGGTCAGTATCTGGTGGCGTCGGTCGACCTGCCGATTGTTGGCTGTGTGACAAATGCCAGTGTCGCCCTTCCGTATCGCAGTCTGTCGATTGAGCTTGATGGTCAGATGCTAAGTGATCTTGTAACCCAGATCAATCTTCAGATCGGGTCCGCATCCGAAAGCGATTGTGGGCTTCATGTCGATGATGCCAGCGATACCTTGCTGGATGCGGTGATGCGCCTGTTGGGTCTGTGTGATCAGAAAGACGATATTTCGGTGATGGCACCGATGCTTCTGCGCGAGGTGCATTATCGCCTGTTGCGCGGCCTTCAGGGGGCCCGGATTGCGCAAATCGGAATGGGCGGAAGCAACATGCAACGCATTTCCAAAATCATTCGCCAGATGAAAGATGACTTTGCTGCCCCGCTTCGGATCGATGATCTGGCGGCACAGGCGAATATGAGCCCGTCTTCCTTCCATCATCATTTCAAGCAGGTAACCTCCATGAGCCCGCTTCAGTATCAGAAACGCCTTCGCCTGACGATGGCGCGCCAGATGATGCTGACGGAAATGAAGGATGCGGCGACTGCGGCCTATGAAGTCGGATATGAAAGCGCATCACAGTTCAGTCGTGAATATGCCCGCATGTTTGGCGCACCGCCCATGCGCGATGTCTCGGCCATTCTTGGACGTTTGGGCGGGGATGGTACGGCGGCGGCGAACGCCTATTAGGAAACCAGATCCTGACACTTGATTATTGCGATCCGTTTGCAATTCGCTTGACGGGTCTTTGTGACTATGTGACACCGATTGATGTCAGTATCCGACAAGGATAAAGGGAATTCGAAGCCGTCCGTCTGGGCGGTTAACCGAAGCTGCCCCCGCAACTGTAGGCGGTGAGTGTTTTTCTTCTGAAAGCCACTGGGATATTTCCCGGGAAGGCAGAAAAACACAGCGACCCGCGAGCCAGGAGACCTGCTGACATGACGACGACGGACCGGGCGGGGTGCCCCGGAGGATGTCGGTACATGTCACCGTCTCACGCAGGTTGCAATGCGTTCTGCCTGCTTTCGGGTTCTGACATTTCCCGCCATTTTTCAGCACCTTTGCCAGTCTCTTGACCATAGTAACTTTGATGTTATGTTATAACATAACATTTATTGGTTTGATATGCGCGGTCGGGAATGAAATTCCGGATC
>CBIHMD010000732.1:0-1646 GCA_966210655.1 uncultured Thalassospira sp. | reverse complement strand
TCGATGATCTGGGTGCCCGGATGGGCCAGTTCCATACGGAACCAGACCGAAAACGCACCGCCGACCAGACCGGCAATCAGCGAGAATGCAAGATAAAGCGTGCCGATATCCTTGTGGTTGGTCGAAAGGAACCAACGGGTAAAGAAACCGGGCATGTGATCATCATGCGAATGTGTGTCAGCGTGAGCCATAAATCTCTCCCTCACTCTGCCGAGGCCACGGAAACCGACGACGGCAGATCAACCGACGCGAATTTCTCCTGGGCCTCTGCGACCCATGCCTCGTATTCTTCCATGGTCACGGCCTTGACCGCGATCGGCATGAAGGCGTGGTTCACGCCACAAAGTTCCGAACACTGACCATAGAAGGTGGTGCCTGCATATTCGCCCGGAATGCGGGTCCAGGTTTCGTTCAGGCGGCCCGGCACGGCATCCAGCTTGATAAACAGCGACGGCATGGCCCAGTTATGGATCACATCGTCCGATGTCATGATCAGGCGGATATTGGTGTCAACCGGCAGAACAACGGGGTTGTCCACATCCAGAAGGCGCAACTTGCCTTCTGCAACGGCGGTTTCCTCGTCGATCATAAGGGAATCGAACGTAAAGTTGCCACTGTCGGGATATTCGTAGGTCCAGTACCACTGCTTGCCAATGATCTTGAGCGTCATATCGGCATCTTCGACGCGGTCTGCAAAATACAGCAGACGGAACGACGGGATCGCAATAATCAGAAGGATCAGGACCGGCGCCACAGTCCATACGATTTCAAGAAGCGTATGGTGGGTGGTCTTGGACGGGACGGGATTCCGTTTCCGGCTAAAGCGGAAAAGAACATAAAGCAACAACAGCAGGACGATCACCGTAACGGCGGTCATCAGCCATGTCAGAAGAATAAAGAAATCATGGCCCTGTACAGCCACCGGCGAAACCGGGTGCTGAAGACCCAGTTGCCATGGCTCAGGCTGACCAACCGCGGCAAGCGCGGCACTATCCAGTCCGGTCAGAACTGCCAATCCCAGCAAAAAAATGGGAAACAGCATCTTGATCGACATGCGAATCTGCCCCCTCGCATTACATTCTCAAGGCAATTTGTCCAAAGGAAAGCCACATCGTGACCATCGACATTTACGAACATAGCGGGTTGTTCGTTCACCGAAAAGGCATGCCGTGATGACTCAACCATAAATCGGCACAGCCATCAGAATCACGACGTAACATCAGACAAACCTGATTTTTAAACCCGCATGCACTGCGGCACAACGGTATGGCAGGCAAATAGCCTATCTTCACTACCTGTTCCAGAAAAAACCTCGCTGCGTTGCACAAAAATATTACTTGTCCTTTCAGGAATTTAGCGCACTGGTTCAATTTTTTTCTAAATCCACGCCCCTATCCCTGCGATAGAAATCCTGCCATTCCTCATCGCGCGGGGTCATCATAGCCCCGTTTGCTGCCACGCAACAGATGGTCGGAAATTATCCTTTAGACGATACAAACCGCAGGTAAAATAATCATTTAGGTACGGATTTATCGGCATCCCCCGAACGACGCGCGTTTGATCGCAAAACCCAAGGCCGTTTTTGCAAGTTATCCACAAGCAAAGCCATCACAATCAATCATTTACCGCATTCCGATTCGTAACAC
>CBIHMD010000731.1:0-1650 GCA_966210655.1 uncultured Thalassospira sp. | reverse complement strand
GCCTATGCCGCCACCGCCGCCGAATTGGGTGCGGAACTGACCCTGCCTGAGATTTCGCAAACCGTGATCCTGACGCGTACCGCCATGCGGTCATCCGCCATGCCCGAAGGCGAAAGCCTGGCTGAGCTTGGCCGTTCGCGCGCCACGCTTGCAGTGCATTTGTCGATCAATAATCTGGTCAATGTTGTCCGTGATCTGGTGCCGCATTACGGCGAAGATTGCCCGGTAGTGGTCGCCTATCGCGTCACATGGCCCGATCAGCAATTCATCCACGGCACACTTGGCGATATCCGCGCCAAGGTCAAAGGCAGCGGTATCACGCGGACCGCCCTGATCATGGTGGGCGAGGTCTTTGGCCGTAAGGATTTCACCGATTCCCGCCTTTATGCCGCCGATCACACCCATGTTTTGCGCCCGGCAAAAACCGCCAAGCTGTAACCGAACTGTAAAACGCCCGTTTTTTGCGCAATCGGCCAAACAGCCCGGCCCAAATTTTCAGCAAAGTCCGATTTTGCTGAAAAAAGAAACATTTCAACCGTGAACATGCTTGACCACTCCCGATAGCCCCGCCTTTAATCACAGGGCAAGCAAGGGGAGTGTGCATGTTCAACGAAATGATGATGAACGATGAAGTACGCGAACCTTATCGCGCACTGGTTGACTGGATGGAGGCCAGCGGGCCCGAAACCCTCCAGCAGAAGCGACTTGAGGCAGAAACACTCTTTCGCAAAATCGGCATCACCTTCGCGGTCTATGGCGAAGGAGGCGATCCGGAACGGCTGATCCCGTTCGATCTTATTCCACGCATTTTCACCGCCATGGAATGGCGCAAGCTCGAACGCGGCGTCAAGCAGCGTGCGCGTGCGCTCAACACCTTCCTGTATGATGTCTATCACAACGCCGAAATCATCAAGGCCGGGATCATCCCCGCCGATCTGGTATTTAAAAACGCCGCGTTCGAACCGGCCGTGATCGGCATTGATCCGCCGCGCAAGGTTTACAGCCACATTGTCGGCGTTGATGTCGTGCGCGTCGGGCCGGATGACTTCTATGTGCTGGAAGATAACTGCCGCACCCCGTCTGGCGTGTCGTATATGCTGGAAAACCGCGAAATCATGATGCGGATGTTCCCGGAACTGTTTTCGAAATTACGAATCGAACCAGTCGAAAGCTATCCGGACATGCTCCATAAAACGCTTAAAAGCATCGCGCCCAAACGGTGCGACCGCGAACCCAATATCGTGGTCCTGACACCGGGTGCGATGAATAGCGCCTATTACGAACATTCCTTCCTTGCTGACCAGATGGGTGTCGAACTTGTCGAAGGGCAGGATCTGTTCGTGTCCGAAGGCCGCGTCTATATGCGCACAACGCGCGGGCCCGCCCGGGTTGATGTGATTTATCGCCGGATTGATGATGAATATATCGATCCGCTGTGCTTCCGCCCCGACTCGGTTCTGGGCGTTCCCGGCCTGATGAATGTCTATCGTTCGGGCGGTGTCGCCATCTGCTCGGCCCCGGGGGCTGGCGTTGCCGATGACAAGGCGGTCTATACCTATGTGCCTGACATGATCCGGTTTTACCTTTGGCAGGAACCAATCCTGAACAATGACCCGACATGGAAATGCGCCAAACCCGATGATCTGAAAT
>CBIHMD010000730.1:0-1653 GCA_966210655.1 uncultured Thalassospira sp. | reverse complement strand
AAAGACACTTGAAAACACCTTTACCCAATTCGGTGCCAACAAGCCGGTCGATCTGGGCGAAGTTGCCGCAACTGGCGAGGAAATCGCCAAAACCATCAGCGATATCGGTGTCAGTGAATGGCTGTCGACTGTCAGGGCCTATCACCAGACAACATTTCAACATATCCTGATCGTGACCGGTCTTGCCTGTTCGTTTGCAACCGCCATGGGTATGCGACGTACGGATATCGAAAAGCTGACCATTGCCGGATTGCTACATGACATCGGCAAGGTCGATATCCCGGCTGCAATCCTTGATAAACCGGGCAAACTGACATCCGAGGAGTTTGATGTTATCCGCACCCATCCCCCAGCGGGATACAGATTTCTTGCCCGGCAAAGCGGCATTGCCGAAGACGTTCTCGATGCCATCCTGCACCATCACGAATTTCTCGATGGTACGGGTTATCCTGATGGTCTGGCGGGCGACCAGATCCGTGACCTGACCCGCATTCTGACGGTATGCGATATCATGGGGGCGTTGCTTGAGCGGCGATCCTACAAGGAACCGTTTACAGTGGCAGAATCCCTTGCCATCCTTTTACGCATGGCGCAGGAGGGCAAGCTTGAAAAGGTTCTGGTTCATGCCCTTGGCAAAGTGATGGAAAAGAATGTCAACACGATCAACGAGAACCCGGATGAAAGTCTGATCGCACTGGCACCACTTTATCTGTCACCGACCGCATCCTTGTAGCGCCCCATATCGGCAATAAGTGCACGATGTGCGGTCGCTGCACGCGCCATATCAACCGAAAACAGTTCCCTCAGCGATGGCTGCGTCTTGTCCTTTTCCGACAACACCGGCTGTTGGCCAAACAATTCCCAATCGATGTGAATATCCGGATCGTTCCATGCAATGCCGCGATCATGTTCCGGGCTGTAATAATCGGACACCTTGTAAATCACGGTGGTGTCAGGGCGCATCGTACGGAAACCATGGGCAAACCCCGCCGGCATCCAAAGCTGATACCAGTTTTCCTCGGACAGCTCGATCTTGATATGCTGTCCGAATGTCTGTGAGTGCGGGCGGATATCAACAACAATATCCATAATTGCCCCGGTCGTGACCCGGACCAGTTTGCCCTGTGCGCGGGGCTCGGATTGATAATGCAAACCACGAATGGTGTTGATCGGTTTACTGATCGACTGGTTTTCCTGCACCAGTGTCACATCACCGATAGCAGCGCGAAATTCATCCTCGCGGAAGGTTTCGGCGAATGTGCCCCGCAGATCACGATGACGGTTGGGAACGAACAATACCGGCCCGTCGATATCAAATCGGTCGAATTCCATGGCTTTGTCCTTTACTTCGTAATGGAAACAGGGAACCGCACCAACTGTCGCGGAACGCGCCACTTACCGTTATGGGGCTTGGGGATCAGGCGCACGAAAACAAGGCTTGCCTCGTCGTCGACGGTGCTGAAAAGCCGATCCTGGCTATCTTCGTCAATCATGGTGGCATAGGCGGCAAACGGGTCTCCCGGCCCGGCATCGGGGTCCAGATCTTCATCCAGCAGAAATTGCGGTTCGGACCAGCTTTTCATATCTGCTGACGTCGAATAAAAAATGCCATGCCGATCCGTGCCGTCCTTGTTGCGCTGACGGTGCTGATAG
>CBIHMD010000729.1:0-1658 GCA_966210655.1 uncultured Thalassospira sp. | reverse complement strand
CGGTAATTGCTGATCAGGCGCCTGATGAAACCGCTTCGCTAAACAACAACAGGGCTCCGGCAGAGGTTGCCGAAACACCGGCAGAAACCCCGTCTGTTGCACCGGAAGTTTCTGAAACCGCAGAAGCACCGACGCCTGCACCGGCAGAACCGGCAGCAGAATCTGCCGCTGTTCCGGCGGCACCGAATGTCGAGGAAGTCGGCGGCGGGCGTGTGTTCGGGGCGGTCAATGTTGACAGCCGTGTCACCATAGAGGCGGTTGAAACCAGCTGGGTGCGTATTCGCGAAGGCGATGGCAATATCCTGCTGACCCGGATGCTGAGCGCAGGCGACACTTATCGTGTTCCGAACAAGGACGGCTTGATGCTCGAAGTCGGCAATGCAGGCGCACTGACCTATAGCGTCGATGGCAAGGAAGCCTTGCCAGTCGGTGCCTATGGTGCAGTGATTTCGGATTTCTCGCTTGATGTTCAGGCCCTTGAGGGCGCGGAACCGGCGACGGCACAGTAAGGGGGGATGCCATCCTTGCGATGGAGCCACCCGTGATTTTCGAAAAAGCGGCCTTATATGGCCGCTTTTTTTATGGCAGCTTTGCAAAATCTGACAGAAAAACCGCAAGGCAACGGTTTCTAATCGACGCCTGATAAGCTATATAGTCGGCCAGAGACACAGATTTGCTTGGAACCGGAAATGAGCGTCCGCCCTTATCGAGATATTGAACGCCGGAAAAGCCGCAAAATCCGCGTTGGTAATGTGGAAGTTGGTGGAGACGCCCCGATCTCGGTGCAGTCGATGACCAACACCCTGACCACCGATGTTGCGGCAACCGTGGATCAGATTTTGCGCCTTGAAGAAGCGGGTGCCGATATTGTTCGTGTTTCCTGCCCGGATCGGGAATCGACCGCGGCTTTGAAAGACATCATCAGGCAGGTGCATGTCCCGATCGTTGCCGATATACATTTCCATTACAAACGCGCGATCGAAGCCGCCGAAGCCGGTGCAGCGTGCCTGCGAATCAATCCGGGCAACATCGGATCGACTGACCGCGTGCGCGAGGTCGTCAAGGCGGCCAAGGATCATGGCTGTTCGATGCGTATCGGTGTGAATGCAGGGTCGCTTGAAAAGGAATTGCTGGAACGTTACGGCGAACCCTGCCCGGAAGCGATGGTCGAAAGTGCGCTGAACCACGCCAAAATCCTTGAAGATCAGGATTTCTATGAATTCAAGATTTCGGTCAAGGCATCCGATGTGTTCCTTGCGGTTGCCGCCTATTACGGCTTGGCCGAGGCGTGCGATTATCCGCTGCATCTTGGGATTACCGAAGCCGGTGGCTTGCGCGGTGGTACGGTGAAATCGTCAATCGGCATGGGCAATCTTCTGTGGGCCGGTATCGGTGATACGTTACGCGTGTCGCTGTCAGCCGACCCGGTCGAGGAAATTCATGTCGGGTATGACATTCTGAAATCACTTGGCCTGCGCACGCGCGGTGTGCAGATCATTTCCTGCCCGTCCTGTGCGCGTCAGGGCTTTAATGTGGTTGATACCGTGGCCGAGCTTGAAAAACGGCTGGCGCATATTTCAACCCCGATTTCGCTGTCGATCATTGGCTGCATCGTCAATGGCCCGGGCGAAGCGCGTGAAACCGATATCGGGCTTACC
>CBIHMD010000728.1:0-1659 GCA_966210655.1 uncultured Thalassospira sp. | reverse complement strand
CGATAATATCGTGGAAGCGTAAAATTGTGCGTTCATGCGGGGCGTAGGACGCAAAGGCATCAGGGTCCAGACGTTCCGGATCAATAACCGAAAGCACATGTGAAACCGAACGGGTCTGATGGGTTAGCAGTTCATCAATGCCACAAATCGTTAAAAGCGAAATTGAAACCGGTTTCATGTCTTTCCTCCAATACACTGAATAGCTGAAATAACATCACAGCAGCCGCAAAAAGCAAAGGGCCGGTATCGTAAATAATACCGGCCCTTTTTGAATTCTTTATGATCGCCTGATTATGGCTTTCGGTTTACCGCATGAATGTTCAGCATTTCCCAGGCAATCGTCGCACCGGCCAATGATGTAATGTCCGATACGTCATAAGGCGGAGAGACTTCAACCACGTCCGAACCGATCAGATTGATACCGCCCGCAAGACCACGCAGGATTGAAACCGCCTGATGGCTGGTCAACCCGCCCAGTACCGGCGTACCAGTCCCCGGGGCATAGCACGGATCAAGTCCATCGATATCAAAGGTGATGTATGCGTGATTGTCACCGACCACATCCTTGATTTTGGCAACGATCTGATCAATCGACATCGCCTGCACATCGGGCCCGTAAAGGATGTTGTATCCATGGGTCGATTCATTGTGCGTACGGATGCCGACCTGGATTGATTTGGATGCATCGACAATGCCGTTCTTTGCCGCATGCCAGAACATGGTGCCATGATCGATACGATCACCGTCATCTTCCCATGTGTCGGAATGCGCATCAAACTGGATCAGCGAAATCCCCTTGCCGTACTTTTCGGCATGGGCTTTCAGGATCGGGTAACTAATGAAATGATCCCCGCCGATGGTCAGCATCTTTGCCCCGGAACTGACGATATCACGTGCGTGATCCTCGATCATTTCCGGGATTTTGTGCGGATAGCCAGGGTCAATGACCATATCGCCATAGTCAATCACGGCCAGTTCACCGAAAATATCGCGCCCGGACGGAAAATGTGGCGCCCATGCAAGGTTGACCGACGCACGACGCACCCCCTGCGGGCCAAGTCGCGTTCCCGGGCGGCTTGACGTTGCAAGGTCAAAGGGAATACCCGTGACCGCAACATCAATGCCCGTAAGATCACGGGTATATTTGCGGCGCATGAATGACAGCGCGCCGGAATACATCGGCTCGCTGGTATTCTGATGCACGGATTTCGCAGTAAAGGCGTTGTCGCCGCCTTTGGTATCAATAACCCCGGTACTGCTCATAGTAAGTCCCCTTGTCCTTTCCGAACCTCAGGCGTCGCCCAGTGCAATCCAGGTCGACTTGATTTCACAATATTTGTCCATTGCATGCAGCGAACGGTCGCGACCAGTGCCCGATTGCTTGTAACCGCCAAACGGCATGGTGATCGATCCACCGTCCCAGCAATTGACCCAGACAAGACCAGCCCGCAGCTTTTTCGCAGCCAGATGCGCCTTGTTGATATCGCGCGTCCATACGGCTGCGGCAAGTCCATATGGCGTATCATTTGCCGTCTGAACAGCCTCTTTCCAATCCTTGACCGAAATCACCGACAAAACCGGGCCAAAGATTTCTTCCTTGGCGATTGTCATGTCGTTTTTGACCGCGTCAAACACGGTTGGCTCGACATAATAACCACC
>CBIHMD010000727.1:0-1674 GCA_966210655.1 uncultured Thalassospira sp. | reverse complement strand
GGCATCGCTGTTTCGACGGGTAAAAGTTCCGGCGCATGGGCTGCTGCCGGTGGTATCGGGACGTTTTCCGCCGTCAATGCCGATTCCTATGACGAAAATGGCAATCTGGTTCCCGTCGATTACGCTGGAAAAACCCGTGGTGAACGCCATCAGGAACTGATCGCGTATGGTATCCGCGGCGGTATTGCCCAGGCACAGATCGCCCATGATATGCGGAATGGTGAAGGCCGTCTGCATATGAATGTTCTGTGGGAAATGGGCGGTGCCGAGGAAATCCTGCGTGGTGTGCTTGAGGGTACCAAAGGTCTTGTCCACGGCGTGACCTGTGGTGCCGGTATGCCCTACAAGGTGTCGCAGATTGCTGCACAGTATGGGGTTTATTATTACCCTATTGTATCGTCGGCCCGTGCTTTCCGCGCATTGTGGCTGCGGTCGTACAAGAATACACCGGAATGGCTGGGCGGCGTGGTCTACGAAGATCCGTGGCGTGCCGGTGGCCATAACGGCCTGTCGAATTCCGAAGACCCGCTGGTCCCCGAAGATCCGTTCCCGCGTGTTGCGGCCCTTCGCGAATACATGAATTCGGTCGGTCTGAACGATGTTCCGATCATTATGGCCGGTGGCGTCTGGTTCCTGCGCGATTACGAAGACTGGCTCGACAATCCGGAAGTTGCCCCGGTGGCCTTCCAGTTCGGGACCCGTCCGCTGCTGACCAAGGAAAGCGAAATTTCCGAAGAATGGAAAAACCGTCTGCTGACGCTTCAGGACGGCGACGTCTCGCTGCATAAATTCAGCCCGACCGGTTTTTACAGTTCGGCCGTTCGCAACGACTTCCTTGAAGACCTGCATCAGCGCTCCGACCGTCAGGTGCGCTATTCGCGTACCGCAGAAGCCGATCTTCATGTCGGTATTCCGCTGGGCCGTCGCGGTCGTCCGATCTATGTCCGCGAAGACGATGCCGACAAGGTTCGTGCCTGGCTTGATGCCGGTTACACTGAAGGCATGCCGACACCCGATGAAACCATGGTGTTTGTCACGCCCGACAGCGCATTGACGATCAAAAAAGATCAGATCGATTGCATGGGGTGCCTGTCGCAGTGCCAGTTCTCGAACTGGGAACAGCATCAGGGTACCACCGGCAAACGTGCCGATCCGCGTTCTTTCTGCATCCAGAAAACGCTGCAGAACATTGCGCATGGTGCGACGGTTGAAAACGAACTGATGTTCGCTGGTCACAATGCCTATAAATTTGGTGAAGATCCGTTCTACACCAATGGCTTTGTTCCGACCGTCAAAGAGCTGGTGGATCGCATTGCGACTGGCGATTAAGCCAGACGCAAACCGGATACAGATCCTGTATGGATCAGAAAAGGGGTCGGTTTTCCGGCCCCTTTTTTATTATCTCATGGTCGAAACAGTTATTGAAAATTCAGGCGATTGGAGTTGATCAAAATCAAAGAAAGGTGTGCTGCGGTTCCCTAATATACGCTTGGATTTGATCGGGATACGGCACTGCCATGATATTGCAACGTTATTGACCCGGCATTGTGCGACCCTGAGCGTATGAAGGGACAATTTCATGACGACCACTCCGCGTCCTTATACCCATGCCTTGAACCGCCTGAAGGCGGTCGGGCTGCGGCCCAACGGCCGGCTGAGCCGCATCCTGACCGG
>CBIHMD010000726.1:0-1676 GCA_966210655.1 uncultured Thalassospira sp. | reverse complement strand
GTTCTCGTGAGTGTTTCTGCCTTAATCATTTCAACGGTTCGTAAACCATATCCCGGCATCATGGCCTGAACGGTATGGCGTCCAACCAGTTGTGAATTGGCATTTCACATTTACGAGTCTTTTTTGTATAAGGTTCGTGCCGATGTTGCCGCAAAGAGCAACTCGTTGGGCACACTGCATTATTAGTTCTAGGGGAGTTCTGCGGCAATGGCCGGAAGAGACTTGGTATCTATTGCCACCATCATGGCAATCCTGGGGGGGACTGCGGGTTTCATCCTCTCTGACCATTACTCCAACGCTTCGGATACCGCTTTGTCAGCCAGTGCCGCTGAAAGCGAGTTAAGCGCTTCTCCCCCACGCAGTGTGACCGAAACGGCCAACCTGCCCGATAACGAGCCCCGTCTTGAAACGGTTGTGCTCGAAAAAGGTTCCAACCTGATGGCAACTTTAACCGCAGCGGGCCTTGAGCGCACGGTTGCCTTTAACGCCATCGAAGCGTTGCGCGATGTTTACAATCCCCGCAAACTGCGCGCCGGTCAGGAATTCGACCTTGTTTATGCAAGCGACGTCGACGGTGACAGCGACCTTTTTGATACCCTGCGTTTCCAGCCTGATCCTGAAACCGTTGTTCTGGTTTCGCGTACCGATGACGGCTTTACCGCGTCAAGTGACAAACTCGCACTGACCCCTGTGCGCAATGTTTCATCCGGCGTGATTGATCAGAGCCTGTTCCTTGCCGCCGAAAAGAACGGCATGCCGCTTTCGGTGCTGATGGAACTGATCGAGCTTTATTCCTATGAAGTCGACTTCCAGCGTGACATCCAGCCGGGTGACAGCTTCGAGGTGATGTTCGAAGAACTGCGCAACGATTCCGGCGAGCGTGTTCGCTATGGCGATGTCGTTTATGCCAGCATGACGCTGAGCGGCAATAATGTCCGTCTTTATTCCTATAAAGACAGCAATGGCGATATCGACTTCTATAACCAGAAGGGCGAATCGTATCGCCGTGCCCTGATGCGCACACCGATCAATGGTGCGCGTCTGTCATCAGGCTTTGGTGCGCGCAAGCATCCGATTCTTGGTTTTACCAAAATGCACAAGGGTGTGGATTTTGCAGCCCCACCAGGGACCCCGATTTTTGCTGCCGGTAACGGCACCATTGCCAGGATTGGCCGCAATGGCGGTTATGGCAACTATATCCGTCTGCGCCACAATGATTCGTACGACACCGCCTATGCCCATATGAAGGGCTTCGCCAAGGGATTGAAACAGGGTTCGCGGGTCAAACAGGGGGATGTGATCGGCTATGTCGGCACCACGGGTGCTTCAACCGGGCCGCATCTTCACTTCGAAATCCTGAAAAACAATGCCCAGGTCAACCCGATCAAGGTCAAGATGCCAAGCGGCAAGACCCTGAAGGGTGACGAACTCAAGACTTTCGAGGCGAAGGCAGAGGGGCTCCGCGGGCAATATGCCGAGCTTTCCCTTCATAACCGCAAGGTTGCCAGCGCCAAATAGACCGATCCAGATACCAAGGCAGATGCCTTATAAAAAAGCCCACCGATCATCACCGGCGGGCTTTTTTAATATCTGGATCCTCAAGAACAAACCCCGCCTGCATGCAGACGGGGTTGGCTTGTCTATCGGCTCATCGGGCTCACGCCCGGTCAGGCGGC
>CBIHMD010000725.1:0-1680 GCA_966210655.1 uncultured Thalassospira sp. | reverse complement strand
TGTCGTTTGACCAGTCATTCGATGCGAAATCCTTTTTTGATCGCCAGCGACCCCAATACGAGGGCAAGGAAGAAAGTCAGTTCCCAGCCTCGTGCCCAGTCCGGGCCGGCGCTGATGATTTGTTGGGGCGGTAATTCGAAACGAAGCTGTGTCACCGGGCTGTCATCCGGCAAATAACCAGCCGGATTGCCGATGATGACGTTCCACCATTGCTTCTGATGGATCACAGGGATGGCAGCAGCCGGTGCCACCAGGTAGGTTTCGCCGTCACTGGCACCGGGAACCTGAACGACGGGGCATGCGCCGTCTTCCAAACCGGTCGGATTGATGCCGACCTGTTCAATGGCAGCATTTTCCGGCTGTGTGCTGATCGAAACCTGCTGGCCCGGTGCGGGGCAGCTATAACCATATTGCCCGTCCAGCCAGACGATCATCGCAAGCGCAGGCAGGGATGCGACAACCGCCGGGCCGATGACAAATCCGACAAGTTTCAGCGACTGGGCAAGCTGGGCCTTGGCCAGTTTCATGCCTTCGCCGAAATCCTCGCCATCGTCTTCTGCCATGGCTTTGCGGGCTTCTTTCAGCCGTTCCTTGATCGCCTTGATGCGTGTTTGCGGCGACAGCACCTTATAAAGCAGCATCGAAATCACCGCACAGACCAACGCCCAGATCAGGACGCGTCCAAACGGTCCGAGGGCATCTGCCATCAGGGCGTCAAGGGTGCTAAAGGCGGGGGCGGGCCAATCGAGTATTCCCATGCGTCATTGTTCCTGTTGGTCGTTGACCGTTCAGGCTTTCGGCTGGTGCGAATGCGCCGAATGCGAGGTGGAGTCAGAACTGTTCTGCTGCGCACGTTTGCGGTTGCGCATCATTTTGCGGATCGGCCACAGCAGGACAAAGCCAACCGCGACAAATACGGCGGCCAGAACGGCCCACAAAGCAGACAGAAGGCTAAGACCGGCACCGGGCCCGACATAGGCCTGTGCAGGCAGGGCCGTCAGAAGTGTTGCGGCGGCAATGGTCGCGGTTCCAATCGAAAGCAGTTTCATGTTCTGTTTCATTGCTTTTCTCCATCAGGGGAGGTCGGGGTGAAGTTGGTATCGCTGTAAAGGGCTGCGCGTTCATCGCTGATGCGCTCGGACTGCGATACGACGGGGATCAGTTTTTGGCCGGGATTATCGGGATCATCACGGCGGATCGGGTTGTGGAATTCCCAGACGATCTCGCCCTCCGGGGTGACTTCGAGCAGACGACCGCCCGATGATTCCGTAATCAGCGTATTGCCATTTTCAAGGCGCTGCTGATCAGCGCGGATGTTGCTGTCGAACCTGTGTTCGGCAGTTCCCTTGTATTCCCAGGTGATGCCGTTGGTTGCGGGATCAATCTGCAGGACGCGGGATTGACCGGCGTCCGGGTCGGCAAGCTGTCCCTGATTGTCAAACAGCAGGATATCGCCGTTTGGCAGGACATCCGGGTCATGCTGACCCAACCATGGGCCACGGGTTGCCCAGACGACTTTTTCCGCGTCCATATCAAGCACGGCAATGATGCCAAGATCACGGAAGGACAGAACAACATCGCCCGCCTTGCCCTGCTCAAAGTTTTGCGCCGTTTCTTCGGTAATCAACTGGATCGTGTTGGTGTGCAACACGTCCTCGTTCGAGAAATAGGGCGCGAAAT
>CBIHMD010000724.1:0-1692 GCA_966210655.1 uncultured Thalassospira sp. | reverse complement strand
ACAGCAATGATAATCCGGTGAATATATCGGACGCATGGACAAACCCGATTTCAACCGCAGCGAACAACCGCCTGAAGAGGTTGGGATTTTCAAACCGTTTCAGCAGCAAGATTGCGATTGTCTGATTTTGTCATATTGCCGAAGGTGGTTTCGCGTGACAATTACCTGCAAATCGGTTGAAGATGCATTTAAATGCATGTCACACGGCAGCATATATATAACAATATAAAACGAGCAAACCGGGAACCCCGGACGGATTGGGACACAAGCAGTTAAATAAGGTCAGGCCGAAAATCGGATCGGAACGCATAAAGTGACTGCAACGACAAAGATCGCCAATCCACGCGACATTGCGCACAATGTCATGACGCTGATAACGGAATTGAACCTGCAGCCGACACCGCAGGTTTATCACGTATTCTATAGCTATTTGACCGACGAGATCCCCGAACTCAGTCAAATCGTCAAGGTCTTGATACGAAACACTCAGGAACTCGACGAGGAAACCGTCTTTCGGATTTATCATAAATTCCTTGGCACGCACGCCTTGCAGCAACGTCTGAACATGGGCGTCGAAGGCTTGCAGGCCGCTGTCGAGCGGGTTGAAGAAGCCGTACATTGTGTGATTCGCGAGACAGAAGGTTTCTGCGAGCAACTGGACAATGCATCCGACCGCCTGAATTCCGACGATATCACCCTTGAAGTCGCACGCGATGTGACGCGGGGACTTTCAAGCGCAACACGCGACGCACATGGCAAATACAGCGAATTCAACGGGTGCCTTGACGATTATCATAACGAAGTCCGTCGGGTTCGAAGCGAACTGGAACTGGTCCGTCGTGATGCCCTGACCGATACCCTGACCGGGATCGCCAACCGCAAGAATTTTGATGCGTCGCTTCGTGATGCCGTAACCACAACCATGGAAACCGGTGCACCGCTTAGCCTGCTGATGATTGATATCGATCATTTCAAAAGTTTCAACGACAGTCACGGCCATCGTGCCGGGGATGGTGTCCTTAAGGCTGTCGCACGCGTTTTGGTCAATTCGACCAAGGGGGCAGACACGGTTGCCCGTTACGGTGGCGAGGAATTTGCCGTCATTCTGCCCGATACCATGGTGGAAAATGCCGAAAAGCTTGCTAACAAGCTTCGCGACAATGTTTCGGGACAACGGATCGTCAATAAGAAAACCGGCAAGGATTTCGGTAAGTTAACCGTTTCAATCGGCTTGACCTATTACAAGCTTGGCGAGAATATACTGGAGTTTGTTGACCGGGCGGATGAAGCCCTCTATCAGGCAAAGCAGGAAGGACGAAACACCTGCACTATGATACGATGACATATCTGTCGCGACGGTGTGCCGGGAACGGCATGTACCGTCTGCAGCAATATGAGAATATGGACACCAGTCCCGGCTTCTTCTCTGCGATAATTGATATGCCACCCTTTCATTCGGATGGCAAAGGCCATAAATCAAACTTGCAGCGCTTGTCCGGGCGGAGCAAATAAATGAACAAACCGACGCGCGAACGCAAACTGGATCTTGAACACAAGGTTTTTAAATCGTTCGAAGATTGCCATTTCCAAAAGTCCGATCTTTCGGACGAGGCACTTTTTGTCCTGAAAATGGCAGAGGGATCGGTCGTTTCACTGCCGCTTAAAGCCATTTGCAAGGAATTCGGGATTGAT
>CBIHMD010000723.1:0-1696 GCA_966210655.1 uncultured Thalassospira sp. | reverse complement strand
CTTGCCGAAGGTGGCCCCAGATTGCTGGGCGCATTCCCGGAGGATCTCTCGGACTATACCCGCTAATCGCTTGAAAAAATCGGGGTCGAGGTCCGGGTCAATCAGCAGGTTTCCGACATTACCGCGATGGGTGCGCAGATCGGCGATGAATTCATTCCGAGCGCCAATGTGATCTGGGGTGCGGGGGTCCGGGTTGATCATCTCGCCGACTGGACCGGGCGGGAATGTGATCGGGGTGGCCGGGTTATGGTCAATACCGATCTGTCGGTGCCGGGTTATGAGGATGTTTTTGTCATCGGCGATGCGGCGCATGTGCCGTGGCGCGATGGCATGACGGTGCCGGGGATTGCCCCGGCGGCCAAGCAGCAGGGCAAATATGTTGGCGGGCGTATCCTTGATCATATGGCAAGCCGTGAAACGCCCCCATTTACCTATCGCCATGCCGGAAATCTGGCGACAATTGGCCGCCATCGGGCGGTGATTGACCTGAACGGGTTGAAGCTGCGCGGTTGGTTGGCGTGGTGGTTCTGGGGGCTTGCGCATATCTATTTCCTGATCGGTCTGCGCGCGCCGGCCCTTGTGATGGTGCAGTGGGTGTGGAGTTATCTGTTTCGTAAAAAGGGTGCGCGCCTGATCACCGGGCTGATGTCGGGCGAGGTGTCGGATCAGGCAAGCCCCGCCCAAAGCGCAGCATCAAGCCCGGTGCAGACAAACGACAAGAACACCACCGGGGGAATGAGGGGGCGATCCATTCCCCGGTGATGGTGCCATCAGGCTTTTCATGCCGTCATGGCGATATCGGAAACCTGCGTATGGCGTGCCTGTAGTTGCATGACGATGTCGGTAACCTTTGCCTCGGCATCGACGATGGATTTTTTTGTGCGTTCATCGCCGAATTCGTCATATTCGATGGCGGTGCTGTGCTGATCGGTGATGCCGATATATTCCAGCGGGGCGAAGACGCCGCCTTCGACATGGTTAAGATGGGCAACACGTCCACCCGGATCATATCCGAAATCGCCGCGAGAGGATAAGACCACCACCGATTTGCCACCGGTCAGCATCGGCCAGTACGGTTCGCCATCGCGCGACCGGTCAAAGCCGAAGGTGACGCCGACACGGACGATATTTTCGATCCATGCCTTCATCTGGGCGGGCATGCCGAAATTATACATTGGCACCCCGGCAACAATCACATCGGCACGCAGCAGTTCGGCAAGCAGTTCGTCGCTTTCGGCCAGAACCTGATGCATCCAGTCTTCGCGCTGGGCCGGTTTGGTGAAGGCCGCATGGACCCAGTCACCGGTCACCGGATTGGGGGGATTGGCCCCGACATCGCGATAGATGATTTCGTCATCCGGGCGGGTGGCGCGCCATTGTTCGATGAATTTGGCGGTAAGGCGGCGGGAGTGGGAGCCATGGGCGCGGGTATCGGATCGGCCGGGGCGGGCGCTGCTGTCGATATGAAGAATGGTTGTCATGGGGCACCTTTGATCGTTAGTGATGATCTTTGTTCATCTGTTTCGATTTGCGTTACCCAATATTTGACTTGGATACAGGTTTTGATCAAAATCGAATATCTCAGCCAATAGATGAATTGAGTTCATCCATATGCCCTTGCCCCCGCTTGCGACCCTGCGCGCCTTTGAAGCCGCCGCCCGGCACCTTAGTTTCAAGCGGGCGGCGGCTTCAAAGG
>CBIHMD010000722.1:0-1699 GCA_966210655.1 uncultured Thalassospira sp. | reverse complement strand
TTACACCACTGCCCCGGCAGTTGGCGCAATGGCCCGCCTGAACCTGACAGAAACCGTCCAGATCGGCGCAGTTGGCGATCCGGAAGGCAACCTTAAAGTCGAAGATCGTCCGGACTGGATGAGCCGTTGGGAAGCCACCGGCCTTCTGAAATTCGAAGACAAAAACGGTGATGGCCGTATCCAGTACTATAACGATGCCAACAAGGACTTTGCCGCCAAAGCCGCCGAATATGGCTGGGCCGGTAACGAACTTAAAGTTGACAACGACATCATGGTTCTGGCCAACCCTGAAATCGCACAGCTTCCGAACTGGGTGATTGCCCTTGTCGCAGCCGGTGGTATTGCCGCCGCACTGTCAACGGCAGCCGGTCTGTTGCTTGTGATTTCGTCGGGTATCTCGCATGACCTTCTGAAAGGCACATTGACGCCGGATATGACAGAAGGACAGGAACTGATGGCCGGTCGTATCGCAGCAGCCGTTGCGATCCTGATTGCCGGTTATCTGGGATACAATCCACCCGGCTTCGTGGCACAGGTGGTGGCCTTCGCCTTCGGTCTGGCTGCCGCGTCGCTGTTCCCGGTTATCATCATGGGGATCTTCTCCAAGAAGGTTAACCGTGAAGGCGCGATTGCCGGGATGCTGGTCGGTCTGGTCTTCACCATGGGGTATATCATGTCCTACAAGGGCATCTTTATCCCGGTACTGATCGAAAACGTTCCGGCAAACTGGCTGTTTGGCATTTCGCCGGAAGGCATCGGTGTTGTTGGTATGATCCTGAACTTCCTCGTTGCTTTCGGCGTGTCGAAAGTTACGGCGGAACCGCCGGCACATATCCAGCACCTGATTGAAGACATCCGCGTTCCGAAAGGAGCCGGTAGCGCCGTTGACCACTAATCGGTCGACTGGTTTGCAAGAAACCTGTTGCTGGCCCCCGGAAGTTATTCCGGGGGCCTTTTCTTTTGCCTCGAAGTCGGGCAACAATGCACCACGACAGGGAGGAACGGTCATATGAGTCTGGAACTAAAAGAAATCAGCGATTTCCTCAAACAGCATCACCCGTTCGATCTGTTGCCAGACGACGTGATCGAGGCCCTGCCAAAGCGCCTTACCGCGCGCTATTTCCGCAAAGGCACCAAAGTCCTCTCACCCGAACAGCAATGCCTGCATCTGCATATTATCCGGACGGGCGGAACCGAAACACGCGATCCCGATGGCCAGCTTCTGGCCCGCCTTGGCGAAGGTGAATGTTTCGGCGTGCGCGCGATGTTCCGCAATGGCAAGGCCGCCAACAACATCACCATGCTCGAAGACAGCCTTGTCTATCTGCTGCCCGAAAAGGATTTCCACGATCTGGCGGGGAAATACCCGCAGTTCAATTACTTCTTTGAACAGATGGGGGGTGCCCGCCTTCGCAGCGGCATGCAATTGCTTGAAAAGCGTGATGATGATCAGCTTAAACTGATGTCCATCCGGGTATCCGACCTGATCGCGCGGGACCTTGTCAGCATCGATATCAGTGCCTCCATCCTCGAAGCCGGCAAGCTTATGAGCAGCGAACGGGTTTCCTGCCTGCTGATCACGCAAAACGGGGACGAGGTTGCCGGTATCATGACCGACCGTGACTTGCGCAATCGCGTGGTTGCCGAAGCCCGGTCCTTTGACGAACCGGTAACAAATATCATGACCCCGAACCCGATC
>CBIHMD010000721.1:0-1701 GCA_966210655.1 uncultured Thalassospira sp. | reverse complement strand
CTACAACCTGATCGCCGTCGCCCTGTAAAATCAGGATCGGGCAGGCTATATCGGGCAGGCGTTTTTGCATTTCGGTCACGGCCTGGCGCAGGTTGTGCAGACCGCCAATCGGGATGTTGCGGTAATTGATATCGGGATGTTCGGATTCGTTTAGCCGGAAACTGAGCATTTCCTGTGCCGAAGGCACCCAGCCCATCAGTTTGTTGGCACCATATAACAACGGCACAAACATCAGATTGCGATTGCGGAATTTAAGCGGTGTCGATGCCATGACCAGCCCGGCGAGTTTTTCGGGCCGGTCAGCCGCCAGAATGGCCGAAAGCGCCCCGCCGGTTGAAAAGCCGACAATGATGATGTTGTCGCAAAAGGCCGACAGGATTTCATAGCCACGCCGAACCGATGCCAGCCAGTCGCTCCACGGGCGTTTTTGCAATTCATGGGGCGAGGTGCCATGCCCGGCAAGGCGCACACCCATCACCGCATAATCCTTTGCGGCAAAGCGATCACCAAGATCGCGAAGCTCGGCCGGGGAGGCAAGAAAACCATGCACGACCAGAACGCCGGTGGTGAAATGTTCCTTGCCGTCGGGCAGTAACAGGTAAGGCTGACTGTCGGCGGTTGCCGTTTCCTGATCATTGATCGCGGCGTATTTCGGTTTTTGATATTTCGCTCGGTTCCATTGCCATGCGCGGATTTCATCATCGAACCGGCGTTTGGCAAAATCGCGCGCGGTCAGGTGATCGACTTCGTCCCGGGCCTTTTCAAGAGCGGTC
This sequence comes from uncultured Thalassospira sp., assembly GCA_966210655.1. Classification (GTDB taxonomy): domain Bacteria; phylum Pseudomonadota; class Alphaproteobacteria; order Rhodospirillales; family Thalassospiraceae; genus Thalassospira. The sequence continues at coordinate 928 of CBIHMD010000721.1, read as the reverse complement.
CAGGCCGCATTGATCGGAGCCATTTCGTTGGCATAGACCATGATCGGATTGTCCATGCGGATCTGGTCAAAGGTGGCTTCTTCCTGCAATTTCGGCAGGAAGCAATATTTGCCATCAGCGCGTTCGATCAGGCCAAGCTGCACGGCGGCATCAATATATTCTCGGATCTGCGGGCATTTCAGATCAAAGATGCCGATATAATCTGCCGGGTTGCGCATGCCGCGATGCAGATGAATGTCTTCGGCCTGCTGAACATTTTTGATCGCCAGATAAAGCGTGCGGTCGAAATGGGCGATATCGACCTCGGTCACGCCATCGGCCAGCCACATCATGATCAGGCGTGACGCCAGATGACTGACATTAAGCGTGAGGTTTGAATACATCACCGCCATGCAGTGATCGCGAAGCGGGCTGATATGGCGGGTAATGGCATATTGCGTGATGCGGTCGGGAATTTTTTCAAGCGTCTTGGCCGGGCGGAACAGATCGTCGATGCTGGTCGCGGTTTCCACCCGATGGGCGAGCAAACGCCGATCAATCCAGTTGAACTGGTCGCGCGGATCAACCGGATCGCCCAGACGAATATCCATATCCGTCCGTTTGAACAGAAGATTGCCTTCGATAATCAGTTCTTCGGCCATCTTGGGACTAAGCCCGCCAGCAAAAAGATCGGCCCCGCGCGCCAGAAGGTTCTGATCAACGCGGAGCGGATGGAAGGTGATATTGGCCGGGAACATCAGGGTTGGCTTGGCAAGGGCGGTCTTGAGAATTTCGGGCGTGATATCAATCGCGGTTGCCCAGCGATCAAGTTCATCGTGTTTGCCCTTATCAAGGAGCATCGACAACCCGACCTTGAAGCCATCAATGCAAAGCCCGAGCAGGGCCGCCCCGGTATGATGGGCGCGCCGTTGATCGGCGGAGCGGGAAT
>CBIHMD010000720.1:0-1703 GCA_966210655.1 uncultured Thalassospira sp. | reverse complement strand
CGAACGCACCCAGACCATTCATGCCTTCTGGCTACAGGCCAACAAGGTGACCAATCCGCGCTCCAAGATCGAGATTTACGACAAGATCCTTGAACTGTCGCCGGGCGACCCGGAAGTCATGGCCTATAAGGCCGATGCCGCCCTTCAGCTTGGTGATCGCGACTGGGCGCTTAGCCTGTGCAACCGGCTTCTGGCCGAGGCACCGGATAATGCCAATGGCTATTATCAGCGGGCGTGTGCCAATGCCGGGCTGGGGTACAAGGAAGCCGCCCTTGCCGATCTGCAACGTGCGGTCGCCCTGTCGGATGCCATGCGCCAACCTGCCTGGACCGAGATCGAGTTTGAGCCGCTTCGCGATCTTCCGGAATTTACCGAAATCCTTGGAAATCCGGAACAATCTTCGCCAGCCGAATAGCATCTGCTTGTGCTGCGCAGGCCATGATCAAAACAAAACCCCGGCAGTTATTCTGCCGGGGTTTTTCAAATAATTCTGTCGTTGGCCTTATCCGGCCAATTCATTCCACAGCGGATGGATCGGTGCGACATCATTTTCGATCTCGCTGAACCGGGCGTCGCAGTCAAAGAAGTAGTTGTCGGCAAGGTCATCATTGACCTGTGATACTTCGCCAACGATCACCGGGCCTTTGCCTTCTTCGCCATAGAAGCGATGCACAAGCGTACGCGGCAGGGTGACACTTTGGCCGGGTTCGAGGATAACCTTGCCGCCAGCCGGAAGGATATTGAGCTTGCCATCAGTGCGGACATGCACGTCATTGACCATGTCCATTTTGCCGTCTTCGGTCAGATTGGTCAGTTCGATCACCAGATTGCCGCCGCCGCGTACAATGATGTCTTCCATTTTGACCTTGTGGTAATGCCACGGGCATTCCTGATTTTCGCCGACAATCATGATTTTTTCGGCATAGGGGACTTCGCCCGGCTGACGCAGGATGCCATTGCGCAGGCAAAACAGGATCAGGCCGCGACGGGCAAAATCGCCTTCGCCGTAATCGGTTACGTCCCAGCCCATCTGATGGGTACGGCACCATTTCGCAAGATCAGGCTCGGCATCCCACTGCGCCGGGGAATAATGACCCCAGAAGGGCAGTTTGAAGGAAATGGACTCGAACAGTTCCTTGGCATGCGTGATATGAGCATTGATATCGGAACGGCGCATGGACGACCTCGTAAAGCTTTTGCATGTTTGAATGGATTGGCCTGTGCGAAGCGCAGGCGTTGCTGGCTTTTAGCATGTTCGGATACGGATTGCGACCCAATTTGAATGCATTCAAATTCCCGGTGCATGATTTCGCAAACCTGCAAAATGACTGCCCTGATTTTGTCGATTTTGTTCCGTCTGATAAGGTCTTTGAAGCAAAATTTATGCGTCCAGCGGAACAACAATAATCAAGGAAACACGGGCATGTCTTCTTCTTCGGGATTTGCAAAATTCGTTGCTGCAATCGTGGTCAGTGCCGGTATTGCCGGTGCCGGATGGCTGGTCGGCAAGGGGCTGTCGGACATGCGGTCGCTTGATCGGTTCGTGACCGTCAAGGGATTGGCAGAGCGCGATGTCGTTGCGGATCGTGCGGTGTGGCCGATTACCTATGTCGCGACCGATGATGTTTTGCAAAACGCGCAGGCCAAGATCGAAAGCGATACGACCGCGCTTTTGGCGTTTCTTGAAACGCATGGCATCACCA
>CBIHMD010000719.1:0-1706 GCA_966210655.1 uncultured Thalassospira sp. | reverse complement strand
CGACAGGCCATGGGCGTTGACGCTGATTGTAACAATCATCACGGCAGCAGCGATCAAAGGTTCATACCCCTTGGGGTCAATCATTGTGATCATGATCAGCAGGTAAATAATCGATGCGATACCACGCGGACCAAACCAGCCGATATAGAGCTTTTCAGCCAGGCTGTATGGACTGCCGATCATGGATAGCCAGACACAAAGCGGGCGCAGAATGGCAAGACTGACAACCGAGAAGATCAGCATTTCCCAAGTCCAAAGCTGATAAACAGCGGGAATGACTACCAGACCAAAAATAAAGAAGGTCAGCATGGTCAGCAGTTCGGACTCGGCTTCGCCAAAGCTTTCGATGGTTTCGCGAACCTTTTCCGATGAGATGTTAAGCGCAAGGCCACCCGCGAAGGCCGCGACAAAACCGTTCCCGCCAAGTTTTTCGCACAGGAAAAAGATAAACAATGCCGCAAGCACGCCAAGAAGCCGTTCGAAACGGTCAAGGATGGTGTTGGTGGTGACCGCATGATTGACGATCTGTCCGATGACATATCCGGCGAGAATCCCGACCCCGGCCCCGACTGAAATTTCAATCGCCGCCTCTGTCAGCCAGTTGTTGCTGCTTTCGCCGATAAGGTCGGCTTCGAGCAATACGACTGCGGTGAATACTGGCAAAACCAGTCCGTCATTCAGGCCACTTTCGATATTGATGCCCTGTCGCACCGGGTCGGGAACCGATTTGTTTTCCAATACCGGTCGGCCAAGGGCTGCATCCGTTGGACTGACAATCAGGGCGAGGATCAATGCAGGAAGAACCCCGATGGAAGGATGCAGGCCAATGATAAAGGCCCATGTCACGCCGATGGTTAGTGGCAACCCGACCATAAGCAACCGGTTGGCAAGCCGGATGGCGGGCCTTTCCTTGCGGTAATCAAGAACGGCGGCATCAAGGAACAGGATGATCGCCAGCGTCATTTCGGAAAAGCTGGTGGCGAAGGGGATGCGATCGGCAAAGGGGGCGAGCGGTGCCTCGTGCCATATGCCGAGCGGTACAGCGATCAGCGCCCCGGTCAAGGCCATCATCATGGGCGAGGATATATTGCGCCGTTGCAGCCTGCGTGATTGCAGACCGTAAAGCAGTCCGGTTCCCAGAAACAGGATGATGATCCATTCGAACATGACGCGGCCTAACTGATTGGTTCATGAGATATCTTGCCGCAGTTCATGGCAAATACCAAACATCAAAGGCGCCCAGGGAAAGCGGGTGCAGAGATCAGGCCTTTGCCGCCCGGATGGTTGAAAGAACGTCCTGATGGCATCGCGCGTCACCGCTGGCGATGACGGCACCGTCACTGAAAATCGTCAGCGGCTTGCCCTGCCAGTCGGTCATAACGCCACCCGCACCTTCGACAACGGGGACAAGGGCGCAAAAATCGTATGCCTGCAAACCGCATTCAACCACCGTATCGGCAAAGCCAAGCGCAACCAGACCATAGGCATAGGCATCAACGCCATACATCGGCTGGCGGCATTTCTCCGAGACTGCCTTGTAGGCTCGTGCCGAGGCATCGGTTCGGAACAGTTCCGGGGCAGTGGTAAAGAAAGTCGCGGTATCAAGTGTTTCGCATTCACGCGCACTGATTTCGTTGCCATTCATGGTGCTGGGACGGCCCATGATCCCGACCACCCGCCGCTGCCCGTACGTCGGGCTGGTGCCG
>CBIHMD010000718.1:0-1709 GCA_966210655.1 uncultured Thalassospira sp. | reverse complement strand
GTATTGGACACCTCATACAGGACCGCACCGACCGATCCATCGGCGCGATAGCAGAAATAAACCGACAGCGGATTGAAAACGAAGCCCAGAATACGCGGGTAACACAGCAATTCGATCCGGTGCGCACAATCGCCCAGATCGTGCTTATTCAGGATATCTTCGATGCGTGTACGGATATCGCCGTGATCGCGGTCCGCATGATCACGGTCATGGAATGAAAACAGGTTGAACCGGTTGCGGCTAAACAGTTTCAGCGACCCGGCCAAACCATCGATTTCATCAAGATCGAACAAAAAGGAAAACACCCGATAGCGCAATTTGTGATCGCGCGGGCGAAGGCGATGATGCATCACTGATCCTTCAAACAGGGCGGATGTCCATGTACCTGTCATTCGGCAGCTTCTTTTTGCGCAATATTGATCGGCCCCAGATGAATACGACCGCTTTCATTTTCAACGTTCCACGGCCGCCGGACATTGCCCAGTGTTTCTGCCACCGCAAGGCCCGACTGAATGCCGTCTTCGTGGAAGCCATATCCAAAATAACTGCCGCAATACCAGATGTTATCCTGCCCCTGGATCGACCAAAGCCGTTTCTGGGCATCCATCGCCGCCGCATCAAAAACCGGGTGGTCATACAGGAAGGATCGAATGACACTGCCCTCGCGCGGCGGGCGTGCCGGGTTCAGGGTCACAAAAAGCGGCTGCCCTTCGTCAAGATGCTGCAACCGGTTCATCCAGTAAGTCACACAGACTTTCTGTTCCCCGTCATGCTCCTCGGCAAGGTAGTTCCAGCTTGACCAGACCTTGCGCGTCTGTGGCATCAGGCTGTCATCATCATGCAGGATCGCCAGATTGCGTTCATACTGAAACGCCGACAAAAGATCGTGCACCGCTGGCGCTGGATTGGCCTGAAGGGCAAGAGCCTGATCACCATGACAGGCCAGGACAACGTGATCGTAGTCCGTCCGTTCACCGTAACGGTTTTCGATGAATACCCCACCCTTGCCATTCGGCCCGACCTGGGCAATGGCACGATCAAGGATCACACCACCGGAAATGCCTTTGATCATCCTGCCGACATACTGGCGCGATCCGCCAACAACCGTGCGCCATTGCGGCCGATCCTTGATCTGCAAAAGCCCGTGGTTCTGACAGAACCGGACAAACGCCGCCAACGGATAATCCATCATGGTATCCACAGGCGTTGACCAGATCGCAGCCCCCATCGGCAACAGATGATCATTGATAAAGGATTTCGAATAACGATTGGCCGCCAGATAATCGCCAAGGCTTTGCGTTTCCGCCTGCCCGGTTTCAAGTACAAGCGGTGCTTCGCGATAAAATCGCAGAATATCGCGCACCATGCGCCAGAAACGCGGGCGGAAAATATTACGTTTCTGCGCGATCAACGATGCCAGATCCGATCCGCCATATTCAAGCCCGCCCCTGTCCATCGACGCGGCAAAGGACATATCGGTCGCTGCCGTTTCAACACCAAGATGATCAAACAGTGCACAAAGATTGGGATAACAACGGGTGTTATAGACGATGAAACCGGTATCGACCGGTGTTTGCCCCGCATCCACAGTGTTCGAATGCCCGCCGGGGCGATCGTCCTTTTCATAAAGCGTCACATTGTGGGACTGACTAAGCAACCAGGCTGCCGACAGGCCGGAAATCCCCGAACCAACAACAGCTATATTGAGT
>CBIHMD010000717.1:0-1729 GCA_966210655.1 uncultured Thalassospira sp. | reverse complement strand
CATCAAAACCATCGGGCGGGCCATCCGCCAGTTAACCGACGACCGCCCGCTGCAATTGCTGATCCGTGGTTATGTCTTTGCCACCTTCCTGCAGGGCGTTGCCGGGTTCGGTGTGCCGATTGCGGTCATCGCACCGCTTTTGCTCGGCATGGGGTTCTCGCCCGTCATCGCCGTTGCCGCTCCGATGATCGGTCATAGCTGGTCGGTGCTGTTTGGCAATATGGCAACCTCGTTCGAGGCCCTGATCGGCGTTACCGGCATTCCCGGCACCGAGCTCACGCATTATTCCGCCATTCTGCTTGGCCTGTCGGGCTTTACCTGCGGGGCGGCGGTTCTGTGGCTTGATGGCGGTTTTCGTACCGTGCGTCGCCGGATCGTACCGCTTGTGCTGATTGCCGGTGTCATGGGGGTTGTTCAATATCTGATGGCAAATTACGGCGTCTGGACGCTGGGCGGGCTGACTGCCGGGATTGCCGGGCTTGTCACCTCGATCATCGTCACCCGGTTCTGGAAATCCCATCCCGATGATGTTGCCGAAACCACCGAAGATGACCATCATCACATGCCTTTGATCGAGGCACTGACCCCCTACCTCGTTTTCATGGTGATTGTCGGTATCGCAACCTTCATCCCCCCGGTCGAGGATTTCCTGTCGGGCCTTCGCCTGACCTTCGATTTCCCGGCGGTTTCAACCGATCTTGGCTGGAATATCGATGCCGAAAGCGCCAAACCGATTGCCATTTTCGGCCATCCCGGCGCGTTGCTGCTTTATACCGCCGCCATCAGCTTTGCTTTTTTCAAAATTCGCGGACGCTATGATAACGGCATCGCCAGACGCATCTGGCAACGCACGGTCAAAAGCGGCCTTCCGACCAGCATCGGCATGGTGCCGGTCATCGGCCTTGCCATCATCATGGATCATGCCGGCATGACCTATGCCCTGGCCGAAGGCGGTGCTGCGCTGTTTTCCGGCTCCTTTGCCATCGCCTATCCGGTGGTGGCACCAGCCATCGGGGCCCTGGGGGCCTTCATGACCGGCAGCACGAATAATTCCAACGTGGTCTTTGGCATGTTCCAGCGCCACACCGCCGAACTTTCGGGCATTTCCACCGCCCTTGTTCTGGCCGCACAGGCAACCGGCGCATCGCTTGGCAGCATGCTGGCCCCGTCAAAAATCCTGGTCGGCTGTTCGACCGTCGGGCTTTCGGGCAAGGAAGGGCCGGTTTTGTCGGTCGTGCTGAAAACCGGTGTGCTTCTCACCGCCCTTTGCGGCTTCATGGCGCTGGGCCTGTTGCTGATTGCGATGATCGGGGGTTAAGACCATGAAAAACAAACTGTTCAATCCGGTCTTTCTGTTTCTGGCATCCCTGATCCTGCCGCTGGTCGCGTTCGAAGCCCTGATCAACGAAGATACCGTTCTTTCCGGCATCCTGTCTGGCATGCCGGTGGGCGGCATTCTGTTTGGCCTGTTTGCAGCCATCATGGCCCTGATCGTCATCAAGAAATAGCTGCTAGCCGGTAGGTGTTGCCCGCCGGATTTCACTATCGACGGCAACCCGTGTTTTGCGTGTTCTCATTGTCCCGGCCAGAAGGCCAAGACAGGCAAAAATAACCACGGCACTATCTGGCCCCATGCGCTCCAACAGGAACCCGAAAATCGGTGCACCAGCCGTTTGACCGATGGCAATGGTCAAAAAACCGATCATCAGGCCAGTGGCGGGCCGATCCC
>CBIHMD010000716.1:0-1732 GCA_966210655.1 uncultured Thalassospira sp. | reverse complement strand
CCACCGCATTTACGAACTGTTCCCCCGTCTTGGCGAACGGGCCGAGCAGGAAGCGATCACTCTTTCGGGGGGGGAGCAGCAGATGCTGGCAATCGGAAGGGCATTGGCACGTGATATCAAGCTGCTGTTGCTTGACGAACCGTATGAAGGCCTTGCACCGGTGATTGTGCAGGAAATCGAAAAGACGCTTCAAAATGTCAAAAAGCTTGGCATCACCACCATTATTGTCGAGCAGAACGCGATTGCGGCACTCAAGCTTGCGGATCGCGCCATCATCATGGATAGCGGGCAGATCGTGTTTGATGGAACTGCGCAGGCGGTTCTCGATAACGAGGAACTGCGCGACCAGTATCTTGCGATCTGATCTTGTGACCATACAGGGGGAGGCGCCCGGCATCTTTGGGTAAGGGTATGCCGGGATGTCAAAAGGCCGCGCCATCGGGCGCGGTCTTTTTATGTTTGGGGTATGGCGCGCGGGTCAGGGTGCTTCGACAGCCCGTCCCTCAAAGTCCGTGAGCACGTTCAGAACGATCGAGGTTTTGACATGCTGGACGGAATCGTGGGGCAGCAAAACCTCGTTCACGAAATGCGAAAGGGCGGCAAGGTCCCTGGTCACGACCTTAAGGTGATAATCCATTTCCCCGGTCAGGGAATAGGCTTCCAGCACTTCGGGAAGGTCTGCGAGCAGTTCGGAAAACCGTTTGGCAGTGTCGCGATTATGCGTCGCCAGGGTTACGGAAATCACCACCATCAGGCCAAGGCCCATTTTCTGCCGGTCAATATCGGCGCGGTATCCGCGAATGAAACCTTCGGTCTCAAGCCGGGCGCGGCGGCGCGAACATTGTGACGGCGATAATGCGATCCGTTCTGACAGATCATTGTTGGTCAGACGCCCGTCGCGTTGCAATTCGGCCAGCAGTTTCAGATCAAGTTTATCAAGCTGCGTCATTCATGCACCATTTGGATCATTGACGCATGATATGTGTATGAAATGCCGAAAATCAACCGTGAATGCACGCACATTGCGGCCGAACTGGCGCAAGATAGGTCCATAGCAAGAACCTTTCTAATTCCAGATCAAGGAGCCTTCGATGGGACCGTTTCCACATGATGCCCCCCGCGCAACGATCACTGCCGATAACCCGGCCGGAACCGATGGCTTTGAGTTCGTCGAATTTGCCCATGAAGAGGCTGAAAAGCTTGAAACCCTGTTTACGCGCATGGGCTATACGCCGGTTGCCAGACACAAATCAAAGAACATCACCCTCTGGCGTCAGGGTGACATCAACTACATCCTGAATGCCGAGCCCGGTTCGCACGGGATGAAATTTGTCGAAAAGCACGGCCCCTGTGCACCGTCGATGGCGTGGCGTGTGGTTGATGCCAAACATGCCTTTGATCACGCGGTTTCCAAGGGTGCGAAGCCGTATACTGGCGATGACAAAACCCTTGATGTCCCGGCGATTGTCGGCATTGGCGGGTCGATTTTGTATTTCGTTGATGCGTATGGTGAAACCGGTTCGGCCTATGACGCGGAATTTGACTGGCTGGGTGAACGCGACCCGAAACCCGAAGGGGTCGGGTTTTATTATCTCGACCATCTGACGCATAATGTCTATCGCGGCAACATGGATAAATGGTGGGATTTCTATCGAGACCTGTTCAATTTCAAGCAGATCCACTTCTTTGATATTGCGGGCAAAATTACCGGTCTGGTCAGCCGGGCGATCAC
>CBIHMD010000715.1:0-1733 GCA_966210655.1 uncultured Thalassospira sp. | reverse complement strand
CTGCGGGCGATGTAACTTCGTCATCCGAGCCCTACAAAGGGGGAAGCGCATGGTTTGGCTCGATCGGAGCACGTTATCAGCACGATGAAAACTGGGCTTTCACAGGAGGCGTCGCCTTTGACGAGACCCCGGTAAAGGACGAATACCGTACGGTTCGTTTGCCTGATTCAAATCGTTATTGGGTCTCGCTTGGCGCAACCTATAAAGCCGCTGACTGGGCAGATGTAACGCTTGGTTATACCCACATCTTTGCGCGCTCTGCCGAAGTGAACCAAAGCACCGATACACAAGGCACCTTTAGCGGAACTTACGAATCACAGGTCGACATCATCGCTCTACAGGCGAATTTCAAGTTCTGATCGGTTATACTGTTCGATGCGGGATGGCGGTTGACCATTCCGCACCGGGCGGTTTTTTTTGCTCGCAAAGTGACGTTAACGTAATGGAGTTAACGCGTATGAACCAAATAAACGTCCAAGATGCGCCTGTCCTGCAAAACGGTGTTGATATCAGCTCGCCGGTGCGCATGCGCCCGGTTCACGAGATTTTTGATGATGCCGCAAAGCGTTTTGCCACGCGCCCCTGTCTTGATTTCCTTGGTCGTATCTACGACTACGAAGACATTTCCAAGCAAATTGATCGCGTCGCCGAAGGCTTTCATCAGCTCGGCGTGCGCAAGGGGGACAAGGTCGGGCTTTGCCTGCCCAACACCCCTTATTACGTGATTTGCTACTACGCCGTGCTGAAATGCGGCGGGGTTGTTGTCAATTTCAATCCGCTTTATGCCAAGCGCGAAATTGCCTATCAGATCGAGGATTCCGGTTGCCGCCTGATGGTAACGCTTAATCTGAAACAGATTTATTCCAAGGTTGCCGATTGTCTTGATGTAACCTGCCTGAAGCGGATCGTCATCTGCGAGATGAGCGATATCCTTCCCCCGATCAAAAGCGTTCTTTTCAGCCTGTTCAAACGAAGCGAGCTTGCCGAAATCCCCAGGGATCTACGTCATATCCCCTTCTCGCGACTGATCGATTGCAAACCCATAAATTTCATCGCAGACGTAACGACCGATGATTTGGCAGTGCTGCAATATACCGGTGGTACAACCGGTCGCCCCAAGGGGGCAATGCTGACCCACGGGAATCTCAGCGCCAATGTCGATCAATTGACACGCTGGATGCCCGATGCAAATCCCGGTCATGAAGTCACGCTGTGTGTGTTGCCATTCTTCCATGTCTTTGCGATGACCGTGGCACTTAACACATCGATCAACCTTGGGGCGGAACTTGTTCTGCAGCCGCGCTTCGAACTTGATGCGTTGCTAAAGGCCCTTGATAAGAAAAACGTCACGATCTTCCCCGGTGTGCCGACGATCTATACGGCGATCAATAATTCACCGGAAACGCTGAAACATGATCTGTCTTCGGTCCGTTGCTGCATTTCGGGCGGTGCGCCGCTTCCTGTTGAAGTCAAACACCGGTTCGAAGAAATCACAGGTGCCAAACTGGTCGAAGGTTATGGCCTGACCGAAGCCAGCCCGGTCTGCACATGCAATCCGGTCAAAGGGGTCAATAAGGAAGGGTCGATAGGCATTCCGATGCCCGGCGCCGATATCCAGATAAGATCGCTTGATCGGCCTGATCAGATCATGCCTGCTGGCGAAAAAGGCGAGGTCTGTGTTCGCGGTCCGCAGGTGATGCGGGGATACTGGAGACGAGCGGACGAGCACAACC
>CBIHMD010000714.1:0-1733 GCA_966210655.1 uncultured Thalassospira sp. | reverse complement strand
CGCATCAAATCGCATCGAGTTCGGAAACCTCCTCTGCCAGCTTGTTGATAGCCTGCTGGCAGTTCAACAAACAGGCTGACGCCATATGCGCGGCCTCGTTCCAAGGAGGTTTTCATGACGGCACAACTCAAGGAACAGCGCTGCGTGTCGTTAAGCCAGCTGTCCGATCTTCGGCTTCTGCGCGAACATGCCTATATCGACGGGCGCTGGTGCTCGGCTGACAACCGTCAGGTTATCGAAGTCACCAATCCGTTTGATGGTGCGTTTCTCGGAACCGTGCCCAATATGGGCATTGCCGAAACCCGTAACGCGATTGCAGCGGCTCATGCGGCCTTCCCGGCGTGGGCGGCACTTCTGCCGCAGGATCGCGCGGCTCGTCTGCGTCGCTGGTTCGACCTTCTGATCGAAAACAAGGAAGACCTCGCACTTCTGATGACCCTTGAACAGGGCAAACCGATTTCAGAATCGCGTGGCGAGATTGACTATGCTGCAAGCTTCATCGAATTCTTCGCCGAAGAAGCCAAACGGGTGAATGTCGAAAACATTTCGTCCCACCTTCCCGGCCGCAATATGAGCGTTAAACGCGAACCGGTTGGCGTAACCGCGGCGGTAACACCCTGGAACTTCCCGTGCGCGATGATCACGCGCAAGGCCGCTGCCGCACTGGCTGCGGGTTGCACCATGATCGTTCGTCCGGCAACCGAAACGCCGTTTTCGGCCACCGCCCTTGCCGAACTGGCTGAACGGGCCGGTATTCCGGCTGGTGTGTTTAACGTCGTGACCGGCGATCCCAATCCGGTTGTAGGCGAACTTTGCGGCAACCCGGTTGTGCGTGCGCTTTCCTTCACCGGCTCCACCGAAGTCGGTCGGTTGCTTCTGTCGCAAGGTGCACAGACCGTCAAAAAGATGTCGATGGAACTGGGCGGACATGCACCCTTTATCCTGTTCCCCGATGTCGATCTGGATGAAGCCGTCAAACACGCGGTTGGTGCCAAATTCGCCACCAGCGGGCAGGATTGCCTTGCGGCAAACCGCATCTTTGTCCATCGCGACATCTATGACGCGTTTCTTGATAAATATGCCAAGGCGATTGGTGAGCTCCGCGTTGGCAACGGCCTTGATGAAACCACCGAAATCGGTCCGCTGATGCATGACCGGGCAGTTGCCAAATGTGATGAACATGTCGCAGATGCCCGCGCCAAGGGTGCCCGTGTTCTGACCGGTGGCAAGAAAATGGGCGGGCTTTTCTATGCTCCGACCCTGCTGGCCGACGTGACCGAGGATATGAACATATATCATCAGGAAACTTTTGGCCCGGTTGCCCCGGTAATCCCGTTCGATACCGAAGAAGAAGTGATCAGTCGCGCCAATGATAGCGAATATGGCCTTGCAGCTTACGTCTATACCAGCGACCATGATCGCGCAGCGCGTGTTTCGAACGCACTTGAATACGGCATGGTTGCGCTGAACTGCGTGAAAATTACCGGCGCCCCGATCCCGTTTGGCGGGGTCAAGCAGTCCGGCCTTGGCCGCGAAGGGTCGCGCCACGGCCTCGAAGAATTCACCGAGCTTAAATACATCTGCGCCGCGTTCAAACCGTAACGCGCGCAGCCGACCACCGCATTCACATGGGAGAAGCATAATGAATGTCATCAAAAACACCACCGCCGATCTGCAGGAAATGGATCGTGCCCATTTCATGCATCCCTCGACCCATATGCGCCAGCACGCGG
>CBIHMD010000713.1:0-1738 GCA_966210655.1 uncultured Thalassospira sp. | reverse complement strand
CCACCCGCCTTCTGCGGCGGTTTTTGACATGAAATTTCCGACAGTCCGGACGCTGTCGACCGTAATTTCACCCTGAAGGCGTTTTTTCTTTTCGTCATATTGGCGCTCAATAACTTTGAGATCACCATGTCCGCCACCGGCAACACGACGAAAAACCGGATTTTCCGGATCAATATGCAGGCCTTCCGGGGCGTCGCCAAACAACCCGCCCCCTTGATCACCATCACCAGAAAGTACGAAACGTGCCATTCGATAGGCCAAAGTTGCCTTGCCGACACCGCGTGGTCCGCAGAGTAGCCATGCGTGATGCATACGCTTGCTGTTCCAGGCATCCAGAACCGTTTTTTCCGCTTCTGTATGGCCAATAAAATGGTCGTTGCGCCGCGGCGTGGGGAATGCGCCCTCTTCTTCTTGTTCTCCAACAGCCATTGATCAAAGCCCCTGCCCGGATAATCGGGATGAAACAACCGAAATCATTCGTTCGCAAACCAGATCAATGTCACCATCTGCATCGACAATTTCGCAACGTTCCGGGTTTTTCCGGGCAATTTCGATGAAGCCGTTGCGAAGCCGCTGATGGAATTCCGTTCCCATGCGTTCGAAACGGTCCTCGGCCGCACTGACATTGGCGAAACGCGCCCCTGCCCGTTCCAAACCAACTTCTACGGGAAGATCGAAAATCAGGGTCAGGTCAGGTTTGAAATCGCCAATCGCGATCTGCCACAGATTCTGGATATATTCAGCCCCAAGACCGTGTCCAAATCCCTGATAGGCCACCGAGGAGTCAGCAAACCGGTCACACAAGACCACCTTGCCGTCGGCAAGAGACGGGCGGATGGTTCGTTCCACGTGATCTCGGCGTGACGCAAACATCAACAAGGCTTCGGTCACAGCGTCCCAGCGTCCCGGGTCGCCAGTCAATAACAGGTTTCTGATTTCTTCTGCACCGGGGGAACCGCCGGGTTCGCGCGTTACGACAACGTCTCGTCCGCGCTGATGAAACCAGCTTTCAAGTCGGCGTATCTGGGTTGTCTTGCCGCTGCCTTCACCACCTTCAAAGCTGATGAATAAACCTGGCACCCCACTCAACCGTTCGCTCCCCATAGCAGATATTTGATTGCGGCACCGATGCGCCCGATAAAGCCAAGGCGATCAACTTCGGTTGCCGCATAAAGCGGAAATTCATGCGGCTCGCCCCCCGGAAGCTCAACTTTCAGGGTTGCGACCTGCTGCCCGGCTGTAATCGGTGCCGGTATCGGGCCCTCGTACACGACCGAAACTTTCATATCGTCACGGTTTGTGCGCGGCAGTGTCAAAAGGATATCCTGATCAGTGACCAGATCAACTTTGGCTTCCGACCCCAGCCAGACATTTGCGCTACTGACGACTTCGCCCGCATCAAACAGGTCATAATTGTCAAACTCGCGGAAACCCCAATCCAGAAGTTTCTGCGACTCTGTCCGGCGCTCCCGCACAGAACCAAGGCCGTTAACAACAAGAATCAGACGACGTCCATCGCGTTCCGCGGTTGCAGTCAATCCGTAACCGGCCGTTTCCGTATGACCGGTCTTCATGCCATCAACACCCGCACTGGTGCCCAATAGAGGGTTTCTGTTCGGCTGACGGATACCGTTATAGGTGAATTCCTTGACCGCATAGAGTTTATAGAGTTCGGGAAAGTTCCGGACGGTGTCGCGGGCTAGAATTGCCAGATCATGAACGGTAACAAGATGCTCTT
>CBIHMD010000712.1:0-1741 GCA_966210655.1 uncultured Thalassospira sp. | reverse complement strand
TGCCGGGGCGAATGGCCGCAGCCGCCGTCGCGACGAGCAGCAGGGCGAGCGGCAAAACCAGAAACCGTGCCCACATCCAGTTAAACGGGCGAACCGCAATCAACCGAAGGCCCCAGCCAAGGAGCAAAACCGTTAGCAGGGCGGATGCCAGACCGAGTGTGCGTAACAGCAGATCCGCCGTATAGGCGCCGAACGTGCCAAGCGGGTTGAAGATCACATCGCGATCAGCCGCATGGTTGAAGGATGGGTCACCGGGATGGAAGCCGATCAGCATCATGAAAACGGCAACTGCCGCACCAACCAGGACAAGCCCGCAGATTTGCAACCCGCTTCGTTTCAGCAGATTGACAAGACTGCCCGGCATGAAGGCGGTGCTGCGTGCGAGAAGGTTGGACTGACTGCTCATCGGGGTATCCGTTGTCGTTTCGTCGCTATTGGTCGGGGAATCGTGGTTCAGCTCAGGGCGTCGGCAATACGTCGAAGCCCTTCGCCGGTGGTTTCAAGGTCATGAACAAGTGCAATGCGGATAAATCGTTTTCCGGGGTTGTTGCCATCTGCGTCCGTGATCGAAAGGTAGCTGCCCGGAATGACTTTCACGCCTGCCTCTGCCCATATCTTGCGGGTTGCAGTTTCGCCATCGCCAACGTCAAGCCACAGGAAAAAGCCCCCCGGCGGGCGATAGAAGCCAAACCGGTTGCCAAAAATTTCCTGCGCCACATCAATCTTGGCGCGGTAAAGGTCGCGGTTTTGCGATGCATGTGCGTCATCGGCCCATAGTTCGGCCGATGCGGCCATGATCGGCATCGGAACTGTGGCCGAGCAATAACTGCGCAACGCATTGAAGCGTTTGATAATCACGGGATCGCCCGCGACAAAACCGGACCGAAGTCCCGGCGCGCTGGACCGTTTCGACAGGCTGTGGAAAACAACCACATTATCCATCCTGCCACCCTGTGCCGCACAGATTTCAAGTGCGCCAACCGGGGCTTCGCGATCATAGATATCGGCGTAGCATTCATCCATCGCCAGAACAAAATCATGTTCCTGTGCCATGGCGATGATACGTTCAAGATAGTCCCGTGATGCAACAGCCCCTTGCGGATTAGCGGGTGAACACAGGAAAAACAGGCTGCAGGCCTTGAGTGTTTCGATATCGATCTGATCAAGATCAGGCAAGAAATCCGTTTCAGGGCTCGCTGCCAGCGGCACCATTTCCGCGTCATTAAGAACCGCGGCACCGCAATAGACCTGATAGAACGGGTTGGGCAAAAGAACCTTGGGCTTCGGACCGGGTTGATCCTGTGTAATGACGCAGGTCGCGATCAGATAAAGGGCTTCGCGTGTTCCCGCGACCGGCAGGATGTGAGCGTCCCGATCAATCATGCCCTCAGGCAGATTATAACGGCGATCAAGCCATCCCTTGATCGCGCTTCGCAATTCAGGGGTGCCGTTGCCAGGCGGATATTTATGCCAAAGGCTGGCGTCTTTCACCATTGCCTCGGTGATCATCGCGGGCGGTTCGTGCTGCGGCTCGCCAATCGACATCACCAATGGTGTCTTGCCGGGTTCAATCCCCTCCAGCAGGGCGGCAAGCCGTGGGAATGGATAGGCGGGCAACTGATCAAGGCGCTGGTTAAACATCGCGTTCGGTATTCCGGTCATGAATGGATCCGTCACATATCGACAGGCGTCAAAATGCGGGTGTCCGTAAAATGTGGACAATCTCCCCTGACTTTACCCC
>CBIHMD010000711.1:0-1743 GCA_966210655.1 uncultured Thalassospira sp. | reverse complement strand
ACGCAACACCTGTTCCGCCTCGGCCTTGGATTGCCCATACGGGTCTTCCGGTGCCGCCGGACTGCTTTCATCAAAGGCACGGTTTGTCGTCGCCTCGCCGTTCACCTTGATCGAGCTCATGAAAATCAGCCGTTTTACACCCTGCGCATGTGCCGCCCGTGCAAGGCCCGCCGTCCCATCAACATTGACCGCGCGAAATGCCGCCAGCGGATCATCGGACTGGTCATTCATGACATGCACGCGCGCGGCCAGATGAATAACCGCCTGCACATCTTTCAAATGATCTTTCCAATCGGTTGCCGCATTGATATCGCCAACAACCCGGCTCTCGATTGCCATACCATCGACAGGTTGCGACAAGGCATCCGCACGGCGCAACAATGCGCACACGCTGTATCCCTTCGCCAACAGTGCCTTGCAAACCGCCTGCCCGACAAAGCCGTTGGCACCCGTCACGGCAACCCGTACCGGTTCACCCATTATCCATATCCCCTGTTTCGGATGATCCTGCGCCGCCGGATGGATCCAGCCGCCCCTGCAAATCCGCCAGCACATATAACCGCAGGGCGCTTGAAAGGTTGCCGTCACGGCCTTCGTCAACCTCGGCCACCAGTTCGGCAATTGCCATGTCGCGCCGTGTGGCGATGCCCTGAAGTTCGGACCAGAACGCATCTTCAAGCGAGAAACTCGTCCGGTGTCCGGCAATTGTCACAGATCTTTTGCGAACGTCGCTACTCATCGGCCTGTATATCTTCCCAATCCTCGGCAACTCGATCATCATGCCGGTGGCGTCACCCGATCATGATAAGGCATCCCTATGAAATTCATACATCTTTCAGATACGCATCTGCTGTCCCGTGATGACCTTTCGCATCCGCCGCATTCGGGTGAAACGCTGCGTGCCGTCATTGCCGAAATCAATGAATATCATGCCGATGCCGAAATTTGCGTGATTACCGGTGACATCACCCATCATGGCCGCCCCGAACAATATGATCATGCCGTCGAACTGTTCGCGACCCTTGCCATGCCGTTTATCATGATCCCGGGCAATCACGATATCCGCGAACCGATGCTGGCGGCCTTTCCCGATACGCCGCGCGATGAAAACGGCTTTATCAATCATGGACAGACAATCGGCGGCATCCGGTTTGTGATGCTTGATACCATCGTGCCCGATGCCCATCACGGCACATTGTGCGACGCCCGGTTTGACTGGCTGAAACGCGAGCTTGCCAGCCATCGCGATCTGCCGACCTTCCTGTTCATGCACCACCCGCCGCTTGATATGGGCCTGCCGTTCCTTGACTCGATCCGGATGGATGCAGACACCGAACTGGCCGCCATCCTCAAGGACAATACACAGATCAGGCACATCTTCCTTGGCCACCTGCATCGGCCAAGCAATGGCATCTGGCAGGGTATTCCGTTCAATGTCGGCGGCAGCAGCCAGAAGGGCGAACCGTTCGACATGCGCCATGAAAAGGAAGAAGAACTGGTTGAACGCGCGCCGTTAAAACCGATGTTCGGCATCGTGCTGACCGATCCGTCGGGCAATGTGCGCTATCATTATGAAACGGTACCGTTCGACTAGGCCAAGGATACCTAGAAGGATACCGAACGCGCCCATTCCGCCAGCACCACCGGGTCGCTTTCCATGCGCTCATGACGGGATCTCAGGGCATCAAACCCGTCTTCATCCATCAATTGCGACAACGCCCAGATCGCCGATCCGCGTACAAG
>CBIHMD010000710.1:0-1745 GCA_966210655.1 uncultured Thalassospira sp. | reverse complement strand
GCCTGATCCGCAGTTGGTTTATCGCCCTTGTGATCCGGCCGGTTCATGATCAGGCGGGTAAACAGCAATTTCCGTTGCAGATCCGGAATGGATGGCGGCAGATCAAGGGCTGCCTGTTCCCCACCGGCACCATAGATTGCCAGTTCATCCTCGTCCGCCTCGCCCAGCGCGCGGATGGTTGGCAGCATCGTCACCGCGCCATTTGATTGACGAAGAAACGCATCGCGCATCACTTTGGCCGACCGGCGATTGGGTACCATCAGGACATAGTCGGACAAGGCAACGGGCTGGCTGGCCGTTTCGGCAACCAGCTGCTTTGCAATCAGATCAGCAAAGGCGGCACCCGGCGGGATATAAAACAGGTTTTCCGGCTGTGCCGCCGGTGCGGCAAAGGTATCGGCGGCGTCCATATAATCGAACAGATCCGCCATCAGCCGCCCCCGGTTTTAGCTGCTTTGGCTGCTTTTGCCATTCTGGCGGCACTTTCATGCGCCAAAGCGTCTGCGATGACGATTTCGGCATCGGCCAATGCTTCTGGCGTGCCGATATGGAAATAATCCCCGTCATGAACCAGACCAAAGCAGCGCCCCGATGCCAATGCCTTGTCGTAAACCAGATTTGATGAAAACGCGCCATCAGGGGTATTTTCAAACAGCTTCGGCGACAGGATTTGAACACCGGTAAAGAAATACGGGGCAGACACGGCATCGCCGCGACGCTTCAAGCGGCCATCGACCTGCCAGAAGAAATCACCAGCACCGTCATAACCAAACGCCCCTTCGACCGGATAGATCGCAAGCAACGCATCCATATGGTGCGGATCGAATGCCTCTGTCAGGCGATCAAAAAGCGGTTCTGCCCCCTCTGTCCAGAAGACATCCGCGTTGGCAACCAGCACAGCCTGATCATCAAGCATCGGCAGGGCCTTTTTCACCCCACCGCCTGTTTCAAGCAGGTCTTCCTCGGGCGAGCAAAGCACCCGTGGCAGGGTCCGGATGGCGACGTGGTCGACAATCATCTGCCCCAGATAATGGCTGTTGACCACAGCCTGATCAAAGCCCGCCAAAGCCAGCTTATCAAGTACGTGATCAAGCATCGGCTTGCCCGCAACCGGCACCAGCGGCTTTGGTATATGATCGGTGATCGGACGCATGCGTTTGCCAAGCCCGGCAGCCAGGACCATTGCTTGCGCCTTTACGTTCTTATCCCTCATCAGGATGCCCCCTGTTCGGACGATTGCTGTCGGCTTAAAAGTGACGGGGCCATTCGTGCCTCAGCCGGGATATGATTTGCAATCCATGTAGCCAATTCAGGCAGATTGCGGTCTGCATCGCGCAGGATCAATTCCCAGCAACGCGGGATGAAATCAAAATACCGTCGTTTGCCTGCCTTGATCGCCAACCAGCCAAACCGGCCCAATATCCTGAAATTCCTTACCATATTACACGCAGCATAAGACATTTCGAAATCCGAACGATCAAGATTTTCAAAGGCGGCGCAATATCGGTCCTTGAGACTGTTTTCAAGTTCGACACCGATATCATGACGGACATCGCGCAAAAGCGACACCAGATCATAGGGGCGCGGGGCGATTGCCGCGTCCTGAAAATCAATGATGCCGCAATCCTCGCCGCCCTCGTCATTTTCAACCAGCATCAGATTATCAACGTGATAATCGCGGTGAATGATCACCTCGCCCGATTTCCAGCAGTTCGGCAACACGGCCTCAAGCATCGCATCAAATT
>CBIHMD010000709.1:0-1753 GCA_966210655.1 uncultured Thalassospira sp. | reverse complement strand
CAAACAGGCCGGGCCCTTTTCACCAAGTCCCGATAAGATACGCATCCGGGCAGACATCAGGCCGCCTCACCTTCTGATCGGTTAAACACCCAGCCGTCGGAAATTACCAATCCAACGGTTTCGCCAATTCGTGCCCGCATCGTTGCGTAAACCGGTAAAACCTGATCGGTACCGACCCGCACCTGAAGACGGAACCGACCACCCAGATAAACGCAATCCTCGACCGATCCGCGTAATGTACCGGCTTCATCGACCCACACATCCTCTGGCCGCAAACACAAACCAAGCTCGTTCATATTGCTGGCTGCCTTCTGGCAAATCCGCGCATGGATCGCCGCATCACCCAGCCGCACCGAACACCGCCCGGTACCCCGCATGGAAACATCACCAATCGGCAAAACTGCCCCGGCCCCGACAAAACCCGCGACCATATGATCGGCCGGTTCCCGGTAAAGGGTTTCCGGGGCCGCCATCTGACGAATGCGGCCCTTGTCCATCACTGCAATTCGGTCGGCCATTGCCATGGCTTCCGCCTGATCGTGGGTGACGTAAATCATCGTCGCCCCGGTCCGGCGATGAAAATCCAGAAACGCCTGCTGCATGGTTTCGCGCAGATGCACGTCAAGGTTCGCCAACGGCTCGTCAAGCAACACCGCACGCGGCTCCATCACCAGACAGCGCGCCAGTGCCACCCGCTGTCGCTGCCCACCCGAAAGTTCCGTCGGGCTGCGGTCGGCATAGGGTTCAAGGGCGACAATCGACAATGCCTCGGAAATTTTCGCATCGCGTTCCGCCCGGCCAAGCCCGCGGACCTCCAGCGGATAACCGACATTTCGCGCGACCGACATATGCGGCCAAAGCGCATAGGACTGAAACACGATGCCAAGGTTGCGTGCTTCGGGATTAACCATCACCCCGTTGGCCGGATCGGCAACCGCCTGCCCGCCCAGCGATATGACGCCATGATCGGGTTCCTCGAACCCGGCCAGAAGGCGCAGCAATGTCGTCTTGCCGCATCCTGATGGTCCCAAAAGGGCAACAAATTCGCCATCCTTGATATCAAGCGACACCTGATTGACCGCACGGTAATCGCCAAACGATTTGGTAATCCGCGAAAGATTTATGTCTGCCATGGCACAACTCCCTTGGGCAAACGGCGTGATGCCAGTTGAAAACAGGACATCAACGCAATAACGACCAGCACAACCAACACCGCCACGGCCGAGGCCAGAACGGTGTCGCCACTGTCATCCAGATTGAAGATCAAAACGCCCAGCGTCTCGTTTCCGGCCGACCACAAAAGGGCCGAAACCGTCAGTTCGTTAAACGCCGTCAAAAACACCAGCAATGCCCCCGCTGCTGCCGATGGTGCCGCCAACGGCAGAAGGATATCGCGCAACCGGCGGCCAAGCCTGGCACCGCATGCCTGCGCTGCTTCTTCCAATGCCGGATCAAGCTGGGAAAAACTGTTCATCACCGGGCGCAGTGCAATCACCAGAAACCGCGCCAGATAGGCGACAAAAATGATCGCAAGCGTGCCATAGAGGCTGACATCAATCACCGGAATGCGGATGAACAGAAGGATACACGCAATCGCCAGAACCACACCGGGCAAGGCATAGGGCACCTCGACCAGAAGATTGACCATATGGGTCAACCGGGTCGGTCGCCGGACAATCACATAAGCCAGCGGCAAACAGACCGCGACCAGCGTCACCGCCGCCCCGACCGACAATATGAAACTGTTATGGAA
>CBIHMD010000708.1:0-1766 GCA_966210655.1 uncultured Thalassospira sp. | reverse complement strand
CCGGGCATTGGTGACAAGATCCTTGCCAAACTGCGCTATACCGGCAAGCAGACCTATGAAGCCAGCATCATGCGGGTTCTGGGCAGCGGCCCGCAACGCGTTCTGGGCATTTTCCGCCCCAATGAACGTGAAGGCCGGGTTGTCCCCACGGACCGCAAGGATAGTGGCGAGATCGCCGTGCCGCTTGATGATCATCCAGATCTTGAAGGTGGTTCGCTGGTCCTGACCGAAATTCTGCCGGGCAAGCATTTTGGCCTGCGTAAGGGCCGAATTACCGAGGTTCTTGGCAATATCAACGAACCGAAATCGATCAGTCTGGTATCGATCCATGCGCGCGGTATTCCGTTTGAATTCCCGCCCGAAGTCGAATTGCAGGCCCGTGAGTCCAAGGCACCCCCCATGGGCAAGCGCACCGATTTGCACGATATCCCGCTGGTGACGATTGACGGTGCGGATGCACGCGACTTTGACGATGCCGTATGGGCCGAACCCGATTCCGATCCGGAAAACGAGGGCGGCTGGCACATCATGGTCGCGATTGCCGATGTGTCCTGGTATGTACGCCCGCACGACGCGCTGGACCGTGAAGCGGTAAAGCGCGGCAACAGTTGCTATTTCCCCGACCGGGTTGTGCCGATGCTGCCGTTTGAACTGTCAAACGGCTGGTGTTCGCTGGTTCCGCACGAAGATCGCGGCTGCATGGCTGTCGAGATGTGGCTAAACAGGCACGGCACCAAGTTGCGGCATAAATTCTGTCGCGGCATGATGCGGTCTGCCGCACGCCTGACCTATGATCAGGTTCAGCGCGCGATGGATGGTTATCCTGACGACACCACCAGTCCCTTGCTTGAAACCATTATCAAGCCGCTTTACGGCGCGTATGAAGCGTTTCTTGAGGCGCGCAAAGGACGTGGTGTTCTGGAACTTGATCTTCCGGAACGTAAAATCGAGCTTAATGACAAAGGCCAGATCATTGCCATCGCGCCGCGGGCACGCTTTGACAGCCACAAGCTGATTGAGGAATTCATGGTCGCGGCCAATGTCTGCGCCGCCGAAGAACTTGAACGGATCAAGCAACCCTGCATGTATCGTATTCACGATGCACCGAGCGAAGAAAAGCTTGAAGCGCTTCATGAATTCCTTGAGGGAGCCGGATACAAGCTGAACAAGGGGGCAGTCCTGCGCCCGCGCGATTTCAACCGCATCCTTGAACAGGCCAAGGATACCCCCGAAGCCGAGCTGATCAACACCGTTGTGCTGCGCAGCCAGTCACAGGCGATGTATAGCCCGGATAATATCGGACACTTTGGTCTGGCGCTTAAGAAATATGCCCATTTCACATCCCCGATCCGGCGATATGCCGATCTTCTGGTGCATCGCGCACTGATTGCGGGCCTGAAACTGGGTGAAGGCGGTTTGCCGCCCGAAGATGGCGAACGGTTCGAACAGATCGGCGAAGACATTTCCGGCACCGAACGCCGTGCGGCCATGGCCGAACGTGATGCGGTTGACCGTTATGTCGCGGCCTATATGGCCGACAAGGTCGGCGCGGAATTCCCCGGGCGTGTTTCGGGGGTCACGCATTTTGGCCTGTTCGTGTCGCTTCAGGAAACCGGTGCCGATGGCCTCGTCCCGATATCCACCCTGCCCGATGATTATTATGTGCATGACCGATTGCGTCATGCACATAATAATCATCGGGCAGGGTGGATATCGGGACGAGGCATCGGCACCGGTTTCCTGAAGCGACACGAACAGGCCAAAAT
>CBIHMD010000707.1:0-1772 GCA_966210655.1 uncultured Thalassospira sp. | reverse complement strand
ATCCGTCATTCTCCTGTCGTCGGAAATGCCTGAAATGCTGGGCCTGTCGGATCGCATCGCGGTCATGGCAGCAGGCCGCATTACCGGCATTCTTGAAGGAAACGACCGCAACGAACATGAAATCATGCGGCATGCGACAGGAATATCAGGCCAAGAGGGAGTGTCTGTTCATGAGTAGCCTTGAGCGCCGCGAGGCAAGTGCCTCGCCCCGTTTTTCCATTGATTTCAAGGCGCTTGGCCCGTTTTTGGCCCTTGTTGCGCTGTTTGTTCTGGGAACCGCGATCAATGATGCCTTCCTGAGCGGTGGCAACCTTTCCAATATTTTCACCCGTGCGGCTTTCATCGGGATTATCGCGGTTGGCGCGACCTTTGTGATTACGGCGGGCGGGATCGATCTTTCGGTCGGTTCGATGGCGGCGTTTATTTCGGGTGCGATGATTGTCGTTATGAATACGCTGGTCGAGACGCTTGGGCCGGGGCTTGAAACCGTTCTGATCGGGATCGTGTTAAGCATCATTCTTGGCATCGGGGCCGGGGCGGTCAACGGGCTGGTCAGCACCAAGGGCAAGATCGAGGCCTTTATCGTGACCCTTGGCACGATGGGGATTTATCGGTCGCTTGTGACCTATATGGCCGATGGCGGCACGCTTTCGCTTGATTTCGATGTGCGCGGGACCTATCGCCCGGTTTATTATGGCGAATTGCTGGGTATTCCGGTGCCGGTTCTGGTGTTCCTTGCGGTGGCGGTTGCCGGTTACGTCCTGCTGAACATGACACCGTTCGGGCGGAAATGTTTTGCCATTGGCTCGAACGAGCAGGTTGCGCGTTATTCCGCGATCCATGTCGACCGGGTCAAGACGATGACTTATGTCATTCAGGGGCTTTGTGTGTCGATTGCGACCATCATTTATGTGCCCCGCCTTGGTTCGGCATCCAGTTCGACCGGTGTTCTTTGGGAACTTGAAGCCATCGCGGCGGTGATCATCGGCGGCACGATGCTTAAGGGCGGTTATGGCCGCATCTGGGGCACGGTGGTTGGTGCGATCATGCTGACCACGATTGGCAATATCCTTAACCTTACTGACGCGATCAGCAATTACCTGAACGGGGCTGTTCAGGGCTTGATCATTATCGTTGCCGTGTTCCTGCAGCGCGGGGACTGGCGACGCAAGAAAAGCAAATAACCGGCGATCAACGTCCGGCTCAAGATGACGTACAGAATCATTTTTTGATCAGGAGGAAGCTTGAATGAAAACGATTACAAAGTTTCTCGGGGCGGCCTGCGTTGTGGGTCTTGGTCTTGCATCGACCTTGGCATCGACCACGGCACTGGCACAGGAAAAAATCAAGATCGGGGTTTCGATCCCGGCGGCGACCCATGGCTGGGCCGGTGGCCTGAACTATCATGCGGAACAGGCCGAAAAGCGCCTTGAGGCAACTTATCCGAACCTTGATATCATCGTCGTTACCGCCAATGGTGCGGGCGAACAGGCCAACGATCTTGAAGATCTGGTATCGGTTCAGAATATCGATGCACTGGTGGTTTTGCCGTTTGAGTCCGATCCGCTGACCGTGCCGGTCCAGCAGGTCAAGGAAGCGGGCAAGTTTGTTACCGTGGTTGACCGTGGTCTTTCCCTGCCGGGGATCGAGGATGTTTATGTTGCGGGTAACAACCCGGAACTGGGCCGTGTATCGGGCGAATACATCAAGGAACGTCTGGATGGCAAAGGCAAGATCGTTATCCTGCGCGGTATTCCGACCGTGGTAGACGA
>CBIHMD010000706.1:0-1772 GCA_966210655.1 uncultured Thalassospira sp. | reverse complement strand
TTCCACCACTGGGCCATGTGCCAAAGAATATGTATGGCTGGGCCATTCGCCGCGAACGTCATGGCGAACCCGATACCGCCATGCAATGCGAAGTCCTGCCGGTCATTCAGCCCGACAGTCACGAGGTTCTTGTCCTCGTGATGGCGGCAGGCGTGAACTATAATGGTGTGTGGGCGTCGCTCGGCAAGCCGATCTCGGTCTTTGACGTGCATGACCTGCCCTATCATATCGCGGGCTCGGACGCGTCGGGCATTGTCTGGGCGGTCGGGTCAAAGGTCACGCGCTGGAAAGTCGGAGATGAAGTCGTCATTCACTGCAATCAGGATGACGGCGATGACGAGGAATGCAACGGCGGTGACCCGATGCTGTCCCCGACCCAGCGCATCTGGGGTTACGAGACACCGGACGGATCATTTGCGCAGTTCACCTGCGTGCAGGCGCAGCAGCTTATGCCGCGCCCCAAACACCTGACATGGGAAGAAAGTGCGTGCTACACGCTGACCCTTGCCACCGCATACCGCATGCTGTTTGGCCATCGCCCGCATATCCTGCGGCCGGGCCATAATGTTCTGGTGTGGGGGGCCTCGGGTGGCCTTGGATCAATGGCGATCCAGCTGATCACCACGGCGGGTGCCAATGCGATTGGCGTGATTTCGGATGAAAGCAAACGCGATTTCGTGCTGGGCCTTGGTGCGAAGGCCGTGATCAATCGCAAGGATTTCAATTGCTGGGGCCAGTTACCAACCGTGAATGGCCCGGAATTTGGCGACTATATGAAAGAAGTCCGCAAATTCGGCAAGGCGATCTGGGATATCACCGGCAAGGGCAATGACGTTGATATCGTCTTTGAACATCCCGGTGAACAGACCTTCCCCGTATCGTGCAACGTGGTCAAACGCGGCGGTATGGTCGTGTTCTGTGCCGGGACCACGGGCTTTAACCTGACATTCGATGCGCGCTTTGTCTGGATGCGCCAGAAACGCATTCAGGGCAGCCACTTTGCCAACCTGAAACAGGCAGCCCAGGCCAACAAGCTTGTGATTGAACGGCGCATTGATCCCAGCATGTCCGAAGTGCTGGGCTGG
Organism: uncultured Thalassospira sp.; assembly: GCA_966210655.1. Lineage (GTDB taxonomy): Bacteria > Pseudomonadota > Alphaproteobacteria > Rhodospirillales > Thalassospiraceae > Thalassospira. The sequence continues at coordinate 687 of CBIHMD010000706.1, read as the reverse complement.
GACGACATTCCGCGCGCACATATGAAGATGATGCGCAACGAACACAAACCCGGAAACATGGCCGTTCTGGTTCAGGCCAAACGCCCGGGCATGCGAACCCTTGAAGAAGCAGTCGACGCCTAAGCCCACATAAAGCGTCGACTGACCGTTGGTGGCCCTGATGCGTTCTCGCCCGATCTGCATCGGGGTCGCCACTTTTCAATTCTTGCCGAACCGGCAGGACAAAAATGATAGTCTGCTTCATGCACCAGATGGACCGAACCATAGGATCAGACCGATGACCGATAAAGCCCTGCTGCCCGAACTGACCCGGCTTTGCGACGATGCGCTGGCGGCCCTTGCCCCGGTGCATCAGGCCGCCGAAACCGCGATGCGCGAAATCGTGACGGTGGATGGCAAAATCGATGCGAGCGCGCTGAATGAAAACCAGTATGCCGCCCACGGCTTTGCATGGTTTTCAACCTATGTCACCGCCCTAAAGCAGATGAAGGCATGGTCTGAACGCCTTGCGGCACAGGGAAAGTTCGGAACGCTTGAACAATTGATCCTGCAGGCGGCATTTGGCGAATATCTGGCACAGATACAGGGCGGCATTCCAATGTCGCAGGGCGAGTTTATCCGCCTTTCAACACTTGGCGTTCCCGGCGATACGATTGCGGCCTTTGGCGGCAGCCGCGCAGTCACGAC
>CBIHMD010000705.1:0-1785 GCA_966210655.1 uncultured Thalassospira sp. | reverse complement strand
CAACGAACACGGCAGCGCCGATGATCCCGGCAATGATGATCTTGGCCGCCGGGAAGCCCGGCGTGACGAAGGGCGCCCAGTCAAACACCGAACCGGTGCCAAAGATCGACAGGTTCGATTTGCCCATGATGCGCAGATTGATGCTGTAAAGCATCGTCATCATCAGGATGCCAGCCAGAAGCGTGTGGATGCGAAACCGCAGATGGATCAGTGCCGTACAGCACCCGGCAACAAACCCGCACAGAAGGGCCGCGACGATCGCCAGGGCCGGATTGATCCCGGCGGCAATCAGAACCCCGGCAACACAGCCGCCCAGTGGATAGGCACCTTCGCTGGTGAGGTCGGGGAAATGCAGGGTGCGAAAGGGGATCATGATCCCCATGACGACGAAAGCCAGAATAAGGCTTTGGGCCAATGTTACCGGGACCAGCGCCCCATAGCTTGTGAAGGTCGAAGAAAGGAATTCCATCATCAATCAGGCCCCCAGCAACATGGCATCGGATTTGACCGAGAAATGATCGATCAGCTTTGCCACCGTGACATCGGCCTTTTCTTCGCCGCCGATTTCCAGTTTGACCTTGCCCGCATCCAGCATGATGACGCGGTGGCCGTAATCGACCGCGTGCTGCATGTTATGGGTGACCATCAGAGTGGTGAGTTTAAGCGCATCAACCGCGCGCACCGTTGCCCCCATGACAAGATCGGCAGTGCGCGGATCAAGGGCGGCGGTATGTTCATCGAGCAGCAGCAGATCGGGCGATCCGCCGACCGCCATGATGAGCGAGAGCGATTGACGTTGCCCGCCTGAGAGCAGTTCAACACGGGTATCAAGCCGGTTTTCAATCCCAAGACCGAGGATCGACAGGCGTTCCTTGTAATCAGCAAGACGTTTGGGATTAAGCCCACGGGCAAATGTGCGGCTTTTGCTGCGCAGTTCGGCCAGAAGCATGTTTTCGGCAACCGTCATGCTGGCAGCAGTACCCAGCATCGGGTCCTGAAACACGCGCGCAATCCGCATGGCGCGTTTATGCACGGGCGTGCTGGTGACGTCATCGCCATTGATCAGGATCTGGCCGCGATCAAGGGGCATCGCGCCGGAAATGGCGTTCAGCATCGTGCTTTTGCCCGCCCCGTTGGAGCCGATGACAACACCGAATTCGCCGGTTTGAAGTGTCAGCGAAAGATCATCAAGCGCGACTTTTTCGTCGGGCTGGCCTTTGTAAAAGGTTTTTCGTGCAGACCGGATTTCAAGCATCCGTATCCTCCGTAAAGCAACATTGGCGCCACCCGGTGATACCGGAATGCGGGGCGCCAAATGTCATGTGAGGCCGGATCAGCTTATTCGACGACGCAGCCGCAATTGGCGAGTGCCTCGGGAATGGTGATGCCAAAGGCATCGGCGGCTTTTTTCGAAATCAGTGGCTCGTGATTGACATAGGACGGTTTGGACGGTGCGATGGATGCCGCGTCCTTGCCATTGAGGATTTCAGCCGCAATGATGCCGGCACTTAAACCGACCTGCGCATAATCGACCGAGAAGCTGGCAGGCACGGTGCCATTGGCAACGGCCGAGCTATCGGAATTGACAATCGGAACGCCGATCTGGCGTGCAGCCGCCGAAACCGCGGCAATCGCCGGCTGGATCAGGTTTGATGCCGGGGTATAGATGACATCGGCCTTGCCTGCGACCGACGTGATGCGCTGCTGGATATCATTGACGTTATCAATGCCGACCGGGACGACTTCAAGGAAGTCTTCGACATCCTTGGCCACCAGGCCGGCGAT
>CBIHMD010000704.1:0-1790 GCA_966210655.1 uncultured Thalassospira sp. | reverse complement strand
TCGCGAGCCTGCGCAAAAACCTTGGCTTTGCCGCCCTTCACACCACCAATGGCGAATGGGACCTGATCGCAGAAATTCAGGTGCCCGCTCTTTCGGATTTTCATCACGTGGTCAGGACTGTGCGCGCCATGGAAGGCATCGCCAAGACTGAAAGTTATCTGTTTCTGGGACCTGCATGATCGGGATGGGTCGGTTTCACTCCATCAGTCTGGCGCGCAAGGCCTCATCGCGCAGCGCACACATATCGGTCCGGCCAAATATCCTGTAACGGTTTCGCGCCACCCATCGATAAAGCCCGTCCTGCAATGACCGCGGCAAAATCCTGAGCGGCTGAAACAGCCATCCGGTACCACCCACCCGGGCACCGGCGCGGATGATACCGTCAAGCGCACTATAAACCCGGCCATCCACGATATAGAGCCAACTTTCAGGCTTTTGCGCATCAATACCATAATGGCGCAGAAGGGCCCCTCCCAGTTCCGTCTGTGATCGGCAGATGCCAAATTCCCGGGCCTTGTCGGCATGCGCCATCCAGCGCGCCGTCATGGCACACAGGCCGCACTGTCCGTCCATGACAATCACCGGGCCGGAATCATCGAAATGCGGCACAGCCTTGTCATCACGGTATGAATAGGGTGGTTTGGAAATACGTAGACTCATATCGATAGACCACAGGGATATATTGATCCGGTCCGGGGCAGCTTTAAGCCCTAGCGATATCATCGGACTTGTGAACTGACCCCACAATGTCAACCTTCAGATCGGCTTTCTTGCGCCGATATCAGCGGTTCAGTTCCCCGGTCATCCGATCAAGCCCCTCAAGGGTCAGCGGATACATCCGGCCCTCCATCAACTTGTACATAATCTGGAACGAGCCATGATATTGCCACCAGTTTTCTGCCTGCGGATTGATCCAGGCAGCATGCGCGAAATGATCCAGCAAACGTTGCATCCAGACCGCCCCGGCTTCGGCATTCCAATGTTCGACCGAGCCACCGGGATAGGTGATTTCATAGGGGCTCATGGTGGCATCACCGACAATCACCAGCTTGTAATCCGCGCCATAGGTCCGGATCACATCCCATGTTGAAACCTGATCGGTGCGGCGGCGTGCATTGTCCTTCCACAATCCTTCATAGGGGCAATTATGGAAATAATAATATTCAAGATGCTTGAATTCGGTTTTAACCGCGGAAAACAGTTCCTCGCAGACCTTGATATGATCATCCATCGACCCGCCGATATCAAACAGCATCAGAACCTTGACCGCATTATGCCGTTCGGGCCGCATTTGAACATCAAGCCATCCCTGACGGGCGGTTGAGGAAATGGTACCGGGCAGATCAAGTTCGTCGGCTGCCCCCGTCCTTGCCCATTTGCGCAAACGCCGCAAGGCCACCTTGATATTACGCGTGCCGATTTCGACACTGTCATCAAGGTTCTTGAACTCGCGTTTATCCCAAACCTTGACTGCGCGCCGATGGCGGGATTTATCCTGCCCGATCCGCACCCCTTCGGGGTTATAGCCATAGGCGCCAAAGGGCGATGTCCCGGCCGTGCCGATCCATTTATTGCCGCCCTGATGACGGCCTTTCTGTTCCTCAAGCCGCTGTTTGAGGGTGTCCATCAGCTTTTCCCAGCCGCCCAGCGCCTCGATCTCGGCCTTTTCTTCGTCGGTCAGGAATTTTTCGGCAAGCTTGCGCAGCCATTCTTCGGGAATGTCGGCCTCGGCAACTTCGCCCATGCCGTCTGTCAGATCAATCACGCCCTTGAAATGCGCACCAAAAACC
>CBIHMD010000703.1:0-1801 GCA_966210655.1 uncultured Thalassospira sp. | reverse complement strand
ATCGAACAAAACATCGCCGATCTGAAACTGGGCGATAAAACCCGCGTTCAGCGTGCCGACGCCACCAAGCCGCCACGCGCGCCCGAACCGGCCAGCATGGTGTTTCTCGACCCCCCCTATCAAAAGGATTTGCTGGGACCGAGCATCACAGCCTTGGCAAATGCCGGCTGGATCAATGATGAAACCCTGATCATTGCCGAACGCGATCCGCGTGAACCGGCACCAGAAGTCGAGGGACTTGAAACCCTTGATAGTCGCAAATATGGCCGCTGTCAGATCGATATCTATCGCCTCGAAGCAGTTGCTTCGGCTTAAGGTCGGTCCGGGCTGATCATTTATTGCGTTCAAAACTGTGTTATGGTGGGCTGCCTTTCGAAACGTCTGGCCGTGTTTTGGTGATGAAATTACTGACCCCGACAGCACCCGATCCTGAATTTGGTCGCCGCCTGCGCCAATGGCGCCGCGAAAGCGAGATCAAGCAGGCACGCCTTGCCGATATTGTCGGCGTGACACAGGCAACCGTATCGCGCTGGGAAAAGGGATTGCAAACCCCTGCCCCGCTTCAGATCGACCTGTTGCATCAGATGATGACGCGCAACCGCAATTTCCGCCTCGATCAGGCGATCAAGCGGCTGGTCATCCATTCGCAGCAGCGCGTCCATCTGATCGAGTATCGCAGCCACCGCCTATTGTGTGCCTCCGCCCCGCGCGAACAGGAATGGCAACGCAGTTCAGGCGATCTTCTCGGCACGTCCCTGTGGCGCTTTGCCACGCCCGAAATCGCACAGGCCGAAAAAAGCCTGCATGACATGGGCTGGCACGAAGATCAGGCAGATCACCTGAGCTTTGAAACATCCGGGCGCAATGGCCCGCCAATGCCGATTGTCGATAAATTCATCCTGTGGGAACGTTTTTTCCTGTCCGATGGCAGAGCGGTTCGCCTGACCACGGGCTTTGACCATCTTCCCCGATAATCCTCGCGCATATTTCATACGTGGATCATGGCGGTAGGTTTCCGCTAAAAGAAATCCGTTATTTTGGTTCGCCCCGACCAAATGCCTGATTGATTGACGGATTGCCCTCATGCCACCGATTTTTGCCATTTGTATTCTTTACGGTCTTGGACTGACGGCCTCGATGCAGGTCGGACTGATTGGGCCGATAGCCCCCGATCTTCGTGCCGGGTTCGATCTAAGCCAAGCACAGTTTGGCCTTGTAGCATCCCTTATCACCGCCGCCGGAGCACTGTTTGCCATTCCAGCCGGGGTCTGGGCATCACGTACCGGGTTGCGCCGCGCGCTGTTTCTGGGCGGGCTTATGATGATCTTTGGTGCGACGATTTTTGCCACCGCCCAAAGTACCGGGATGCTTTATGTCGGGCGCCTTGTCACCAGTGTCGGATACCTTTTGATCGTGGTGGGCGCACCAAGCTGGATGGCCAATCTCGGCAATCCTAAAACCGTCGCCATGGCCATGAGCATCTGGGGCACCTTCATCCCGGTCGGCATTGCCATGGGGAACTGGACCAGTGCGGCGATTGTCGTATGGCTTGACTGGCGGATGGCTGTCGTAGCCTGCACCATTCCGGTTGCCGTTCTTTTACCTGCATTGATGTTGATGACAAAGCCGGTCGAAAGCGGTTTTAACCGGTCGCTCTCCTCGGGGATTTCCGGGGTTCTGAAATCCCGCCCGGCAATGCAGATCGCCCTGACATTTGCAGCCTTCGCCGGAGCAACGTCCGCCGCCCTTGCTTTCATGCCCGCCATGATGGCCGATAATCTTTCAATCAGCATTCCTGTGG
>CBIHMD010000702.1:0-1812 GCA_966210655.1 uncultured Thalassospira sp. | reverse complement strand
TCATAGGGGCGCGCAAGCCCCTGATTGATCAGTTCCTGATCGAGTGCCTTGCCATCAATGCGCACCGATGCAACGATGCGCCCGCCATAACGACCCCATTCCGGTTCGCAGAATTCAACGTGCTTGGCCGATTTCAGGCTTTGACGGGCGAAATCGCGGGCCTTGCTGGCAAGGGATTTCTCGGTTTCGCATTTGCCGCGGATTTCGGGGGTATCCACCCCGCGCACACGCACCGACATTTCGGCAATTTCACCGGGAAGGCCGGGGATGTTCACATAGATGGTATCACCGTCATAGGCATATTCACCGTGCCGTTCACGAAGCGGTCAGTCATAGCAGGTGGCGTTGGCAGCGATAGGGGCGAGGAGAGTAACGAGGAGCGAAGTCATGATCGTGTGATGGACGGATCGGCGGGGCATGGGCGTGTTCTTTTGACTTGTCGAAGGCGGATTAAAGTTTCAGGCGGGCAAGAATTTGGGCCGCGCGTTGTTCGACCGGGCCTTTGCGGATTTCGATCGGTTCGTAACCGCATTGCAGGTAGGTGCGATACAGCACGACATATGTTCTGACGGCTTCAGAGAAGCTTTGTGTTCGCGCATTGTCGGTTTTGTAGATTTCCGACCATGGCGGCAGGATGAAAACCGTTCTGCGATAGCGATAGGTTTCAATGGCGCGTTTAAGCCCCGGATCATCGGGAAGGCCGGAAAGTTCACGGTGGGCGAGTGTATCGGGCAGGCCGCGATCAAAGAAAACCGTTTGCGGGTCCTGACCCATGCCATGTTGCCAGGCCCGGATCGAACCGCGTGTCATTAATCCGGCATAGGCTTCGTTGTCGCCCCAGGGCAAGGCATTGCCACCGCGTTCCTGCTGTTCTTCGATCACGGCACGCGCGACTTCGCGGCTGATTTCATAGCCACGTTCGTGAAGATGATTAATTAATGTGGTCTTGCCCGCACCGGGCCCGCCGGTGATGACAACAAGATTGGATGGATAAGGCGATTGCATTCGTATTCCCTGCACAAGGCGCACGATATGAAAGCGCTTTGCGGCAAGCTGATGGCGTAAAAATGATTGTTTGGGCCTTTGGGGCAGGACGCCCGCAAGGCAGGGAGACGCAGGGCATTAATCCGCTGGCGACGGGCTGTCAATACAGAGATGGACGCCTAGTAGCAGCTTTCGGAGCGGGCGATAGAGCCGGTCCCGGCATGGATGGCGGTTACGGTGCCGTCCCGCCCGGTTTCAAAGCGGATGCCCGATGTTTTGGCATCATTTGCCCACCATGTCAGATAACTGCCATCGGGGCGGTCATATTCGTGTTCTTCCTCGATCAGGCCATCGCTGTAGGCAGCGCGCACATCATTGATGGTATCGCCGACCTGAATGGCGCGGTCGGTCCGAATCAGGCTGGTGGCGATGTCATATTCATCGGCATAGACCGAAACGCGGGCCAGTTTGCCATCGACCATCATAAAGCCAAGTCCGGTCGGGCCGTCTGCTGATTGCAGGTGGTAGCATTCGGTGTCATCGGTTCCCTCGCGGGTCGATGTCATCGGTTCGATCATGGCAGCACGGACTTCATCCTCCGTCATACCGATTTTGGCTTCGCCATATCCTTCGGGGGTTAGGGGCGAAAGCGGGGTGTTTATGGCATCAAGTACAAGGATATCGATGGTGGCGATATCGTCACGCACCGTTACCGCTCCCGGTTCGATCCGCTGCGACAGATAGGTTTGCGCACCCGACTGTTTGTTTTGCCAGCTTTCAGGCAACAGCAATCGTTCGCGCGGTTCAAGGCACAGGAACTTTGCGCCC
>CBIHMD010000701.1:0-1813 GCA_966210655.1 uncultured Thalassospira sp. | reverse complement strand
TCAAAGAACCGACGAGATATTTCAGGAAGGCGTCCCTCCGATAGCACATCGCGCACCAACGGATAGGGATACATCGCAACAAACCGAAGCGCCGCCTTCATGATGATCAGTTCTATCAGAAAACCGCCCGCTCCACCCGGCACAAACATCTGCGTCAATGCCAAAACCCGATCAAGGATCAGCAAAATCGCTCTGAAATCTTCGATTGTCGGATTGCCTTCATCGGTTGCGTCATGTCCGGCAAGCAATTTTGCAATCAGGTTATCGACGATTTCATCAATTTCCGCCGTTTCGTCTTCCGATACCTGTCCGGTCAAAAATCGCATCAAGGCCGCGGCCTGCACGTCGGCGTCCACGTCCGTGATCATCATGTCCTGTTGGGATGCAACCACCTGACTGGCCGCATCTACCGGCGATAACACCAGCCAAATCGCACCGATGAATATTGTGGCCAAACCCGCCGCACGGTAGAACCAACGCTGCCTTGCCCTCAAGATGGCGGGGGTCACCACACACGCGAACCGCGCAAGGCCGCAAACATAGCGCGGCACCATAACTCTCGGCGCACAGACCATCCGCCATGCGAATTCCAAGCCACATCGTTGCCAGATTTCCGGTGCCCGTTTGATGTCATCGGCCAGCACATCAAACGCCCCACCAACCCCCATGACAAAACGGCACCCGGTCTGAGGGCCGTAATCAACCACAAACACATCCTTACGCGGACTGGGAAGGGCAACAAAAACCGTATCTGCCCCGCTTATGCGCACCATTTTCGCCAGTTTGGCATCATCCGGGTCATAACCGTGATGGGTTCCGGCAATGATCAATTCGGGAAAATGGCGGCGAAGCTTTGCCTGCAACCGCTCAAGAACATCAACCCGCGCGCCAAGCAAAAAAACCGAACGCCCATCCCGCGCAAACCGCGGCAAAAGGCTTTCCATCAGATCAATGCCCGTGACTCGTTCCGGGACATCAATCCCCAGCAACCGTGCCGCCCAGACGATACCCATGCCATCGGCTGAGAGGCAATCCGCACAGCTCAATGTCTGGTAAAGCTTGCGATCCCGATGCGAAAGCGAGAATTTGACGGCATTTAACGACAGATGACGAAAACAGCCACGCCGCTCCATATCCAGCCACACGCAAATATCGTCAACCAGTTCGGTCTGCCGCCGCATATCCAGCCGCAGGCCAAAAAAATCCCGTCGGTCGCTGATCATCCCCGCCGATCTCTCCCCAATGTCTACCCGCGCGATGGCTGTAATTGTTGTCTCCCCGACAACCATCTGACAAAGCATTGAAATTCAAGGTAACTTATGATTGTTTTGTCATCAAGATAAACACCGAATGGTGATCGCGCGTGAAGATTGTTCTGGTCACGAATATCGTTCCGCCCTATCGGCAGCCTGCCTATGGCATGCTGGCCTGCTTTGCGCGTGCTCGCGATCCGGATGACGAGTTTCGCGTCATCTGCACCCACCATCATGAACCACAACGCTCTTGGCCGGTCCTGACCGGCGAATTTACCCAAACGATCCTGCCCGGTGCAAAAATCCCGCTTGGCGAAAACCGCACGATTGCGATCAATTTCGGGCTGGAACGTGCCCTTGATCATGCCAGGCCCGACATCCTGATCCTTGCTGGTTTTGGTGCGGCACAATGGCAGGCTCATATTCATGCACGCAAACATAATATCCCGACTGTTGTCCAATTCGATGGCTGGGCCGAATCGGACACCGCATACCAAAACCCGCTGCGGAACTACATCCGGCAGAGGATAATCGCACACGCCAGAAACTGCATCGCTGCC
>CBIHMD010000700.1:0-1816 GCA_966210655.1 uncultured Thalassospira sp. | reverse complement strand
GGTCGATGAAAGCGTCACCCAGGTGTGGTAAACCAGCGACCGTTTGGACGTGATCGCGGTCGCGAAAATGGTTTTATACATTTCCAGCGCGACCTGATGCGGGGCCGGAAGGATCGGTCGTTCCTGCGCCAGCGTATCTTCGATCAAGCGCGTGGTTGTCCAAGTTTCCCCCGCGCGGTTATAGCGATCAATCTGGGTCGGCGCGTTCATGAATACCGCCCCGACATACCAGATGACAAACAGCGCAATCAGCACCACCGTCACCGGGCCAGCCTGCCCGGACATCAGGCGCGACCAGAGCGATGCACCGCCCATCGCACCATTCATCGTTGCGGCATTACTCGTCATAGCTATGCCCCGCCCGCAACCCTTCGCGTACACGATGGGCTACTTCCAGGAATTCAGGCGTTTCGCGGATATCAAGGCCGCGATCCTTGGGGAAATCTGTCTTGATCACGTCAATGATCCGCCCCGGCCTTGGCGACATCACAACGATCTTGGTCGAAAGATAAACCGCTTCAGGGATCGAATGGGTGACAAAGGCCACCGTCTTGTTGGTCCGCGCCCACAGTTTCAAAAGCTGTTCATTCAGATGATCACGAACAATTTCATCAAGCGCCCCGAACGGCTCATCCATCAGAAGCAGATCAGCATCAAAACTTAGCGCGCGCGCAATCGATGCACGCTGCTGCATCCCGCCCGAAAGCTGCCACGGGAATTTCTTTTCAAACCCGTTCAGTTCAACAAGTTTAAGGGCCTCGTGCCCCCGTTTGATCCGTTCTTCACGGGGAATTTCCATGATTTCCAGCGGCAGGGTCACGTTACGTTCAATCGAACGCCACGGCAGAAGGGCCGGTGCCTGAAACACATAACCATAAGCACGATTTTCACGCGCTTCCTGCGGCGAAACACCATTGATCGAAATATCACCACCCGTGGCCTTTTCCAGATCGGCAATCACGCGTAACAGCGTGGTTTTGCCGCAGCCCGACGGGCCGATAAAGGAAACGAAATCACCACGTTCAATCGTCAGATCAACGTCGGACAAGGCATAGACCGGCCCGTCAGCGGTTTGAAAGGTCAACGACAGTTTTTGAATATCAACAACTGCGTCTGCGGATGCGGGCATTTGCGCCACATTATTGACGACTGCTTTTAACGTCATGGGTTATCCCCTGATCGAATGTCTCTCTAAAGCCTCCCTCAGGGTCGTTGCCCTGCACCTTGCCGACTTGTGTTTTGTCCGGTCATTTGGCGCCGGACTATAAAGTGTCGGTCAAAGCAAAACGACGAGCGGGGCACATGCTCCGTTCGTCGTTAAAATCTCAGTTGCCGTCGGTCAGGCGGGTATAGGTCGAAGGCCGACGGTCGCGGAAAAACTGCCACGTGTTCCGCACTTCACGTACCACGGACATATCCATGTCATGCACGACCAGCTCGTCCTGATCGCGTGATGCTTCCTTCTCGATCACACCGCGCGGATTGACGAAATAGCTTTGGCCGTAAAACTCGCCGATATCCCACGGCATTTCACGGCCAACCCGGTTGATCGCTCCGATATAGCATCCGTTTGCAACCGCCGATGCAGGTTGTTCCAACTTCCACAGATGTTCGGAAAGCCCGGCCACCGTTGCCGACGGATTGACGATATATTCAGCACCATTAAGCGCCAGTCCGCGCCAGCCTTCGGGGAAGTGCCGATCATAGCAGATATAAACGCCAAGCTTGCAATACTGGGTATCAAACACCGGCCAGTCCGAAACGCCGGGCTTGAAGAAAAACTTCTCCCAGAAACCGGCAACCTGCGGGATATGAG
>CBIHMD010000699.1:0-1826 GCA_966210655.1 uncultured Thalassospira sp. | reverse complement strand
CCCTCTGTTGCCGGCCCGCTGCCTAGCGAAATGCTGATGCTTTGGACTGCCCCCGCGCCTCCCCAACCCGCTGGTTGGGGCTCTGGCATGGCAAGAACGATCCCGCCAGCAAGCACAATACCGGTCAGCCCGGTCGCGATCAGGAAATCAATGCGTTTCGACATGTTCTATCCGTCTTGGCCCTGATCTGCTTCCATGGCGGTCATCAGCTGGACCTTTTCGATGCCAAGCTCCTGCAAACGTTTCAAAAGGGCGACAACACGCGCCCCCTCGGTGGTTCGATCCGCCCGGATTTCGACTGGCCGACCGGCATAATCGGCTGGCAGCAAGGCCACCAGATCGGCAATCTTGCCCTGACGATCATCAATGCCAACTTCGGCATTCTTGCCAAACCACAACACAATCGTGTCTTCGGGCTGGCTTTCTGCCGTGGAACTTGCCGGTGGCTCGACATCAAACGGACCCAGCTTTTGCAGACTTCCGGCAATCATGAAGAAAATCAGCAACAGAAAAACAATGTTGATCAACGGCAACATCGGTTCCTGGGCTGGACTGTCATCGGTGATCTGGATACGGCGCTTCATTCGATCAGATCCACATCGGTAACACCGCCACGCCCCAGCGCATCCATGACAACAATCAGATGCTGCAAATCGGCACCATTAACCGGGCGAAGATGCACGCTGGCACCGGCATGCTGGCGCAAAATGGTCGCGGCAAGATTGGAAATCGGCACGGCCTCGCCATTCAGCGACAGGCCGCCATTCGCATCGACATTGACCGTCACCGGACGGATATCGCTGCTGGCACGTGCCTGACCGTCACTGACGGTCACCGACATCTCGAACCCCTTCCAGTCAAGAAAACTGGAAGCCAGCATGAAAAAGATCAGCAGGATAAAGACAACATCAATCAGCGGCGTCAGGCCGATCATCGGCGAAGCACCGCGATTTCGATCGCGCAATTGCATAGGACGTATTTCCGACCTTGTTCGGGCTTATTCCGCGGCCTGACGCAGCTCGGCAATGTTTGACGCGCGAAGCGCACCTTTCTGCGACAGTTCGCTGCGATTAATCACCATGGTGCAGACATCTTCCATGACCGCAGCAGCACGGGCGATAACCCCCTGCATCCACATATGAAATGCGGTCGCCGGAATGGCAACAACAAGGCCGATGGCCGTGGTCAAAAGAGCCAGCCAGATGCCGCCAGACAAAACGGACGGATCAATACGGCTGCCTGCACCTTCCATTTTCTGGAACGCCTCAATCATGCCCATCACGGTTCCAAGAAGCCCCAGAAGCGGGCTTAAGACCGCGATTGCCGACATGATCCGAAGACCACTGTTAAGGCTGTCTACTTCCTTGCGTGCACGGGCGGCAATAATATCGGATGCGGCTTCGCGATTTTCGGCATTGGCAACCGATAGTGTCATGCCAAACAAACCGATCTGCGCTGCAGGATGACGGCGACGTACAAGAATTTCAGCGGCCTGTTTTTCGTCGCCATTGGCAAGATGCCGTTCGATATCCTTGGCAAAACCGTCGGCAAAGATGCCGCGGCGGATAAATCCGACCAGTTTATAGAAGAAAATCAGCATCCCGATAAGCGCCAGCGCCGCCAGAACCCAGCCGACCACACCGGCACGATCTACAAGATCATAAACAGGCAAGCTGCTAATGGCGTCCGGCACGATGGTGCTTTCGCTGGTGGCAAGTGCACCATCCACCGGCAGACCGGTTTCGGGATCAAGGGTTACGACCCCCTCTGCTGTTTGCGAGAGCGCACCGTTAGCGGCATCAGTGGCAGCACCATCAAGGCCGAGC
>CBIHMD010000698.1:0-1827 GCA_966210655.1 uncultured Thalassospira sp. | reverse complement strand
GATGCCACCCGCATTTTCGGCGCCTCGCGCAGCGAACATTCCGATGACGAATTCCGCACAAAGCTGGAAGAAGCCGGAAAAAAGTACATTCCCAAAGGCGAATTTGACTCCAAGGTCTGGAAAAAGTTTGCAGCCCGCATCGCCTATGTTCAGGTTTCTGCCGGGGATGAAACCGGCTTCAAAATCCTGCATGAAAAACTTGCCGATCAGCCGGACCGGGACCGTGTCTATTATTTCTCGACCAGCCCGTCGCTGTTTGCCGATATGGCCTTTAACCTTAAGAAGGCCGGTCTGGTAACGCCGAATTCGCGCGTTGTGCTTGAAAAGCCGCTGGGCCACGATCTTGAAAGCTGCCGTGAAATCAACGGCCAGATCGGTGAAGTCTTCGAAGAACACCAGATATTCCGTATCGACCATTATCTTGGCAAGGAAACGGTGCAGAACCTTTTGATCCTGCGCTTTGCCAATGCCATGTTCGAACCATTGTGGAACAGTGCGCATATCGACCATGTGCAGATCACGGTTGGCGAGGAAGTCGGCGTCGAAGGGCGCTGGTCCTATTATGACGACGCCGGTGCGATGCGCGACATGGTTCAGAACCATATGTTGCAGCTTCTCTGCCTTGTCGCGATGGAAGCCCCGCATGTCCTCGATCAGGACGCGGTGCGCGATGAAAAGGTCAAGGTGCTCAAGGCACTGAAACCGATCAATGATTCCAATATCGACAGCGCAACAGTCCGCGGCCAGTACCGCAACGGTGCCGTCGGTGGCAAGGAAGTCCCGGGCTATCTTGAAGAAGAAGGTGCCAATATCGACAGCACCACCGAGACCTTTGTTGCCATCCGGGCCGAACTGAACAACTGGCGCTGGGCCGGGGTGCCGTTTTATCTGCGGACCGGTAAACGCTTGCCGAAACGCCATTCGGAAATTGTCATCCAGTTCCGCGATGTGCCGCACCAGATTTTCCCGCTGGCAAAATCCATGACCAATTATCAGGCCAATCGCCTTGTTCTGCGTTTGCAGCCTGATGACGGCATCCATCTGGTTCTCAATACCAAGAACCCGGGGCCGGGTCTTGTGCGCCTGCGTCCGACTGCGCTTAACCTGTCCTTTGCCGAGGCATTCGGCGGGCGCAGCCCGGATGCCTATGAACGTCTTTTGCTGGATGCGATTGACGGCAATAACACGCTGTTCGTGCGTCGCGATGAACAGGATATTGCCTGGCAGTGGGTCGATGCCATTCAGGAAGCATGGCAAAGCAATCACATCACGCCCAAGGGTTATACCTCGGGCACGTGGGGGCCTTCGGCGGCCATTGCGCTGATCGAGCGTGACGGCCGAACCTGGAACGAAGAAGCCGGGTTCTGATGACATGCGGGTCGCAACACCTTTTGGTGGGGCGACCTTGCGTGACGATGAACCGGTTCCCAATTTTCTGGACGAAGACATGACAAACGAACGCATTTTTCAAAGCGGCGATGACATGCTTGCGGCCATGGTCAAGGAAACCGTGGAACGCCTTGAATTCGCCATTGCCACCCGCGGCCATGCCAGCATGGCGGTGGCCGGTGGACGTTTTCCCAAACCGCTTTTTGAAAAACTCTCGACCGTCAAACTGGACTGGTCGAAAGTCACCGTCACCCTTGGCGATGATCGCTGGGTGGGGCTGGATGACGATCAGTCAAACGAAAAGCTGGTTCGCGATCATTTCCTGACGAATGAAGCCCAGCATGCGCGTTTTGTGTCGCTGAAAACCGGCGATGCCAATCCCGAAGACGCAATTTCAACGGTTTCAAGCCGCCTTCGCACCGATCTGAACTGGCCGCT
>CBIHMD010000697.1:0-1839 GCA_966210655.1 uncultured Thalassospira sp. | reverse complement strand
GGTCTGGTCGGCGCACCGGCCTGTGGCGACGTCATGAAATTGCAGATCAAGGTGACCGCAGACGGGATCATTGAAGATGCAAAGTTCAAGACGTTCGGTTGCGGTTCGGCAATTGCGTCAAGCTCGCTGATCACCGAATGGGTCAAGGGCAAGTCGCTTGACGAAGCCGGTTCGATCAAGAACTCGCAGATCGCCGAAGAGCTGGCCCTGCCGCCGGTGAAGATTCACTGCTCGATCCTGGCAGAAGATGCCATCAAGGCAGCGATCGCCGACTACAAGACCAAAAACGGTCAGGGTGAAGTCGAAGCTGCTGAATAAGCAGCTTCTACCCCGTTCGTTTTCGGGAATTCAGGAGAAGACTATGGCATTACCGTCCCCGATCAGTGTCACCCCGGACGCGCTTGTTCATATCAAGGCGCTGTTGGAAAGCCGCGGCAAACCGTCCGAGGGCATTCGCCTCGGCGTGCGCAGCAAAGGGTGCTCGGGTCTGTCCTACACGCTTGAATATGCAGATGATGCATCCGGCTTCGAAGAAGTCGTCGAGCTGGAGGATGGCGTAAAGCTTCTGATTGACCCCAAAGCCATCATGTTCGTGCTTGGCACCGAGATGGATTACGAGGTCACCAGTATGGAAGAAGGTTTCGTGTTTCGTAACCCCAATGAAAAAGGGCGTTGCGGCTGCGGGGAATCCTTCCACGTCTGACGGCCCGCCGGGTTTTCCCTGCTTTCTGACTGTCATGGCCCCGGTGATATCGACCGATATCGTCGGGGCCATCGACTGACAAAGGGGCGGTCGCCGTTATTTTCCGGCACTCAAAGTCCGCCTTTATTCGTTTTGTCATTTGTTTTTAAATCTCGAAAGTGCATAGCGTGAGCAACACCGGTACCTCAGAAACGCGCACCGCAGAACAGCCGCAGCATAAAGTCTGCTGGTCCTGCAAGGGCCCGGTCGAGGCATCAGCCCTGTTTTGCGATACCTGCAATGCCATCCAGCCCCCCGGACAGCTTGACCATTTCACGCGGTTTGGCCTGACGCGCACCTTCATCATCGATGTCGATGCGATCGAGGCAACGTATCTCAAGCAGCAGCAACTGCTTCATCCCGACCGCTTCGCATCCAAATCCGCCCGCGAACAGGCCCTGTCATCCCAGCAGGCCGCAACGCTGAATGGTGCGTTCGAAACGCTTAAAAACCCGGTATCGCGTGCCGAATATCTTCTGCGTCTGGCGGGCCAGGAACCCGAAGGCGGCGAGGGGCACACAGTCAACGATCCAGCCCTTCTGATGGAAGCAATGGAAATGCGCGAGGCCCTGCATGATGCCGATGATCGTGGCACGATTGATGCCATGATCAAGGATACCCGCAAGGCCGCCCGTGCGTGTGAAAAGGACGTTGCCGAGGCGCTTGAACAGAACGCATATGACCGGGCCAAAAAACTGACAACCCGGCTTAGATACCTGATGAAAATGACCGAGGAAGCGCGCGCGAAGAAATCGCGTCTTGCCGCCGCCTGATCATTTAAAAAGAACGGATAGAATTCATGGCTTTGCTAAAGATCCACGAACCGGGCCAGACGCCGCTGCCACACGAAGATGAAAGCCAGCTTGCGGTTGGCATCGATCTGGGCACAACGCATTCGGCCGTCGCTCGCTTGGACGACGCGGGGCGTCCGGTCACACTCACCAACGCGGAAGGCGATCTCGTCACTCCCAGCGTGGTGCTCTTCGAAAGCGACCAGGCGATCGTCGGCAAAGAAGCTCTTAAGGCGCTGGCCACCGAAGCTGAGCACGTTGCGCAGTGCGCCAAGCGCGAGCTGGGCGAGCGCGCCTTTCACAAAG
>CBIHMD010000696.1:0-1846 GCA_966210655.1 uncultured Thalassospira sp. | reverse complement strand
GTTAAACCCGCCGCCCAGTTGCGTCGTGCCGCCAACATCGCCTTCGACCAGCGTATTGACGAAGCTGACCTGCCCGGCAAAGTCGGCGAGTTTCTGATATCCGTCGGGCTGATCAAGCACCTCGACAATCGATGGCGGCAGCGTATCAAGCGTATCCACCATGGTTTGCCAGTTCAGCCGGAAGGACCGGTCCAGAAGGCTGCTGTCGATCAGGGCGGAAAGGCCTTTGCCTTCTTCGCCGGTATCGCCCCACTTGCCGTCATAAATCGCAAACAGCCCGGTCAGGTTATGGGTGATATTGCGCAGGGACCGTTTGGATGTCGGGCTTTCGGCGCGGCTGGCTTTGCCGTCCTTTGGTCCGTCGCCAAGCGGACGGCCAAGTTTCTGACTGACAATGATCAGAAGTCCTTCGTGAAGCGCACGATAAAGGTCGGTCGCGGCAAACTTGGCATCCGGGTAATCCATGCTGTCCGGGCCGGCTTCCATCATGCCCTGGGCAAATGTCGGCCATTCATCAACCAGTTCACTGGTCATGCGTTCCAGATTGGCACCAATGGCCCCGCCATAACCGCACAGGAACACGCCATCCTCGTCATCGTCCAAAAGCTTGGGTGACAGCTTGTCGTCAAACAGGACCTGCTCAAGCGCCGGAAAACCCTGCAAGGCGGCACTGGTTTCGGCGATTTTTTCCCGGTCGGTATAGATCGCAGGCTTGTCAAACATCAGTTTGCGGAACTGCCTTGTCGCCGTACCATGTTTGTCGGGCCAGTATTCGATATGCTGATCACGGCCGTTGGTAATCAATGGTCCCATGCGCCACGGCTGCACTTCCTGCCAGATATCCATGGCCGTGTGGAAATCCTCGCGCACCTCGTCAAGGCCATCCTGATCGGGTTCGGCACAGAAATCATCTATCCCCTCAGACAGATTTTCTGTTGCATCATGCAGCGCATCAAGCTTGGGCGGCATGACCACGCCCAGAAGATGTTCAAGCACCGGGCGGTAATTTTCATCGGGGATATCGGCGTGTGCACCGGGCGGTGCCAGCCCCACCGTCAGCAAGGCAGTTGCCCCCAAAAGGGCGACTTTGCGAGTGTGACACAGGAAAGGCATGATATCCCCCGAACAGTAAGGCGTCTAAAACAAGGCTTACAAAGACTTCAGAAACGCGAGCAACTTGCTGCGATCCGATGATGGCAAGAATGTGACGGCGTCGCGCGCGGGTTTTGCCTCGCCCCCGTGCCACAATACGGCTTCCAGAATGCTGCGCGCCCGCCCGTCATGCAAGTAACCGGCACGCGGATCGATTTCCTGCGCCCGGCCCAATCCCCAAAGGGGGGGCGTACGCCACTCCGTGCCGCTGGCCTCGGCTTCGGGCCGGTTGTCGGCAAGTCCGTCACCCATATCATGTAGCAGAAGGTCGCTATACGGCCAGATCATCTGCCCGGATTGTTCCGGCATATCGGCACGTTCTGGCAATTGATAGCTTGGCGTGTGGCAGGATGCGCATCCGATTGTATTGAAAATCTCTCGCCCGGTCATGACATCCGGATCGGATGCGCTGGGCCGCATGGGAGGGGCGATGTTACGCGCGTAATAAAGCACAAGGTCGGTAATCTGATCATGGGCTTCAAGATTATCGAACTCGGGATCGTTGCCATCCGGCGCACCGCGACAAAGGCTTTGGGCTTCGGTGCAGTCGCTGTATCCGTTCGGATAAAGCGGGGTTGAAAGCCCGATATCGAACTGAAACGCATTCTGGTTCTGCTCATCAAGGCTTGGCATAACGGCCTACCAGCCAAACCGCCCGATGGCGACCTCGTCCTTTGCAATATCCCAAACCCGG
>CBIHMD010000695.1:0-1848 GCA_966210655.1 uncultured Thalassospira sp. | reverse complement strand
ATACATTTCCGATGCAACTTCATCCGACAGACGTACACCGATTGCACTGACCGATACCGGTTTTGCGCCAGTCATCAGGCACATCATATCAAGATAATGCACCCCGCAATCGACAATCGGTGAAACACTGTTAAGCAACCGTTTGTGGGTTTCCCAGAAGGTGCCACTGCTTTGCTGGTTCAGGTTCATGCGCATGACAAGCGGCTTGCCCAGTGTCTTTGCGATTTCAACGAACTTCGCCCAAGACGGATGATGGCGCAAAATATAGCCGATCACCAGTTTACGATCATGCTTTTTGGCTGCATTTACCACACGTTCGGCATCTTCGGCGGTTGCGGCCAACGGTTTTTCGATAAAGACATGTGCCCCGGCTTCAAATGCCACGATGGCAAAGTCGGCATGGGTTTCGGTATAGGTGTTGATGGAAACCGCATCGGGACTGGTTTCTGCCAGTGCCGTATGAAAATCGGTAAATTGCGGGTAGGTGGCGAAACCATCCGGAAGGTTTTCTGCCGGGATTTCGGAACGAGCACACAGTCCGACGATTTCGTATCCGTCAAGCGCGTGATAGGCTTTAGCATGCGATAATCCCATATTGCCAAGACCAACGACAAGGATACGAACCGGATTCATGTTATGCCTCATAATAAGTTTTTAATGCTTTGTTCTGTATTGATTATTCCGCGCCTTTTATCCAGCTGTGCGTGACGCTGTAATCATCATCAAACAGGATCATGTCGGCCTGATAGCCCGGTGCGATGCGTCCCATGACATCGTCGAGTTTCAGGAACGCGGCCGGATACAGAGATGCCATGCGGAGGGCTTCACCAAGATCGATGCCGACCATTTCAACGCAGTTTTTAACCGCAGCGATCATATCCAGGTCCGATCCAGCCAATGTACCATCAGCCAGCGCGCAGCGACCATCGGTGGCAATGATTTCCTCGCCCCCCAGAACAAAGCGTTTTTCATCAGCCCCGACGGTTGGCATGGCGTCGGTCACCAGCATGATCTTGCCTTTGGCCTTGGCGTGAATAGCAACCTTCAGAACGGCTGGATGCACATGATAGCCATCAGCGATCAATCCGCACCAGGTGCTGTCATCGGCCATCGCCGCACCGACAACACCGGGTTCACGGTGGGTCATCGGGCTCATGGCATTAAACAAATGCGTGAAGCCCCGCATGCCTTCGGCAATGGCAGTCTGGATGTGACTATAAGTACCCGCAGTATGACCGGCGCAAACCAGAACGCCGCGATCGGCCAGCTTTTTAATTGTACCTTTGGTAGCCTTTTCCGGGGCCATGGTCACCAGAACGCGGCCATTGGGCAGGCGGCTCAGAAGGTCAATCGCGTCATCTTCCATCGGACGGATGATATTGGCGTCATGCACGCCTTTGCGCTCGGCATTCAGGTACGGGCCTTCAAGATGAATGCCGACAATACCCGGAATGTTCTGATTGATTGCATCGGTGACAGCCTTAATCGCAGCTTCCATTATGTCGCGGTGATCGGTGATCAGAGTCGGTAGCATGGCCGTTGTGCCATATTTGCGATGACCTGCCATGATCGCGCGAATACCGTCGACATTCGGTTCGTCATTCAGCAATACACCGCCGCCACCATTGACCTGAACATCGATAAGGCCGGGCGCAAGTATCTGATTTCCCGCATCAATCACCGAGATATTTT
The DNA here is from genome assembly GCA_966210655.1 of uncultured Thalassospira sp. GTDB lineage: Bacteria > Pseudomonadota > Alphaproteobacteria > Rhodospirillales > Thalassospiraceae > Thalassospira. Next base: position 156 of record CBIHMD010000695.1, on the reverse strand, counting down.
CAGGGATATGGCGGTTTTCGACAATCGCATCGACCTTCCCGCCGCGAATAATGACGGCCTTTCCGGACTGGAAATCGGTGCCGTCAAAAACGCGCGCATTGGTGATTGCAAAATCGGTCATCAGTGCGTCTCCGTGACTTTGGACAGGTGCGGCGG
>CBIHMD010000694.1:0-1849 GCA_966210655.1 uncultured Thalassospira sp. | reverse complement strand
CAATGCAACCCTCCTTTGGCTCCGGAAAGCTTTTGCGTGCGGCGCTTTATGCGGTCCTGATCCTGTTTGCGGTTTATTACCTGCTGCCGCTGTTTGTCATGCTGGTCAATTCGGTCAAGACGCTTGATGAAATCCGTGGCGGCAACATGATGTCGTTCCCCGAAATGTTCACCTTCGAGCCGTGGCTGACCGCGTGGTCCAAGGCCCAGATCGGGGTCGAACCGACCGGATTAAGCCCGTATTTCATCAACAGCATCATGATGGTGGTGCCCGCCGTGGCGATCTCGACAGCCCTTGGGGCGCTGAATGGGTATGTCCTGACCAAATGGCGGTTTCCGGGCGACAAGATCATTTTTGGTCTGATGCTGTTTGCCTGCTTCATTCCGTTCCAGATCGTCCTGATCCCGATGGCGCGCGTGCTGGGCATGATTGGTCTGGCGGGGACGACTGGCGGGCTGGTTCTGGTGCATGTGGTTTACGGGCTTGGCTTTACCACGCTGTTTTTCCGCAATTATTACGCGGCATTCCCGGACGAGCTGATCAAGGCGGCCAAGATGGACGGGGCCGGGTTCTGGCGGACCTTCACCCGTATTCTTCTGCCGAGTTCGGGGCCGATCATTGTGGTGACCGTGATCTGGCAGTTTACCAATATCTGGAATGATTTCCTGTTCGGGGCGTCATTTGCCGATTTTGATTCGATGCCGATGACGGTTGCGCTCAACAACCTCGTTTCGTCCTCGACCGGGGTCAAGGAATACAATGTGCACTTTGCCGGTGCTGTCCTTGCGGCCCTTCCGACACTGATCGTTTACATCGTTTCCGGGCGCTATTTCGTGCGCGGATTGATGGCCGGTGCGGTCAAGGGTTAGCTCATAAAAAGACTTACAGGGAAGTTATCATGTCCTTTCTGCAAATCGACAAGGTGTGCAAAAGTTTTGGCCCGATCAATGTGCTGCGTGACATTACGCTGGATGTTGAAGAAGGCGGTTTTCTGGTGCTTGTCGGGCCGTCGGGCTGTGGCAAATCGACCTTGCTTAATACCATTGCCGGGCTGGAAAAGCTGACGACAGGGGAAATCCGCATTGCGGGGAATGTCATTGATGATCTGCCGCCGTCGGAGCGCAATATCGCGATGGTGTTTCAAAGCTATGCGCTTTATCCCAACATGAATGTCGGGCAGAACATCGCGTTTGGCCTTGAAATGCGCGGCATGCCAAAGGATGAACGCGATGCCAAGGTCGCCGAGGTCGCCAAGACGCTTCAGATCGAACATCTTCTGGATCGCAAACCCGGCCAGCTTTCGGGCGGGCAGCGCCAGCGCGTTGCGATGGGCCGCGCACTTGTGCGCAATCCGCAGCTTTTCCTGTTTGATGAACCGCTATCAAACCTTGATGCCAAGCTGCGCGTGGATATGCGCACCGAAATCAAACGCATGCATCAGACATTCGGCACAACGATTGTTTATGTCACCCATGACCAGATCGAAGCCATGACGCTGGGCACGCGGATCGCGGTCCTGAAGGACGGCATTGTCCAGCAATACGGCACCCCGGCGGAGATTTATAATGATCCGGCCAACCTGTTTGTTGCCGATTTCATGGGGTCGCCCGCGATGAACCTGATCCCGGCGACGGTGCGGGGCAATGCGGTTGAAATGGCGCGGGCGGGCGAAGAGCCGCTGGTGCTTGAATTCCAGCACCTGCCCGCGGATGTCCGGGCACGTGACGGGCAGGAAGTCATTGTCGGCATCCGGCCCGAGGCGATCACCGATGCCGATAACCGGGCGCTGGTGCGCGACGGGCAGCAGGCGGTCAGTGCATCGTGCAAGATTGATGTGGTCGAGCCGGCC
>CBIHMD010000693.1:0-1850 GCA_966210655.1 uncultured Thalassospira sp. | reverse complement strand
GCGCAAATATCTTGCCGACGAGGAAGTATTCGAGGTCACCCTGCCCTTGCAACGTGACCTCGCCTGATATCGGATTGATCAATCATAAAAAAAGCCCGGTCACATTGGCCTGGCTTTTATTTCGCAATCAGACGATAGCCGAAAATTACGCGGTTTCAGGCATCAGTTTGGCTTTGATATTTGCCAATGCCTTTTCCGGGTCGATCCCCTTTTCGCGCAACGCGTCGGCGGCTTCGCTTTCAATTTTACGAAGTTCGCCCAAGGTTGTCTGAACGTCTTCAAGCTGCTGTTCCAGCTCGGAAATACGACGACGCCCAACCAGCATCAAATGCGCCAGCTGATCGGCACCCGACCGTTCCGCGTCGTACAGATCAATATATTCCTTGATATCTTCAAGCGAGAAACCAAGACGCTTGCCGCGCAGCACCAGCATCAGGCGCGCGCGATCACGGTAATTGTATACGCGCGTCGCACCTGCCCGCTGAGGTGATAGCAGGCTTTTGGTTTCATAAAACCGGATGGCGCGCGGCGTGATGTCGAACTCTTCGGCAAGTTCGGTAATGCTGTACAGCTTATCGTTCATGTTTTTTCTTATTGAATGAATGCAATGGCGCAGCATCGCAACATTGGGACTTATAAGTCAATATATTTACGCTTACGTCACTTCGCGGCAAGCCATACCCAATATTACGGCAACGTCGCCAGATCACCTAATCCCCTGCGCCTGAACAACTTTCATCAACCTTGGCGCGGATATATGTCAAATCAACCGGCACATATTCTGGCCCGTTAACCAGCCTTTTGCCGGTTAATGCCCCCGGCCAGCTTTGGGGATCGGATTTCCAGACAGTGCCGTCTGGCATTGGCACTTCAAGTGCGTCGTCATATCCTTCGGCATGGTCTGAAACCAGTTCCAGATCACCGCATATACCTGCCTTGAATATCGGCCCCGCCGCCAGTCGTGGATAGCTCAGCACACCGGGCCAGGCATCAAATATCACGGGATAAGTCGCATGATTGCACAAATCACCGGAAAACCGCACACCGCGATCTTTTCCAAGATCAAGTTCGTCAGTCGGACCAAACAATGTCTGATCAAGCGGCATCAGGTTGACAGGCAAAGTCACCGGATCGGCATAACCTATGGCATTGCGACGGTTCTGCCACATTCTGGTCGCGCCCTTTTTGACGTATTTCTGGCGCAGGAAGAAGCTGTTGTGGAAGCATTCAAATGGCAGGTTTGGCTGCGCATGGCTTGCCTTGCCGAATTTGAAAACGGCACCACCATTGTTTTCGTCACCTTCCGGTCCAGGGCGGCTATCGAACCAGCCGCGATTGCCAAAATAATACCAATACCCGCCAGCCAGATTATCCTGCGAGAAAAGCTTGTGACAGTTATAAAACTGGTTATAGGCCACCCACCAGCCAACAGCGGTTGCTTCGGGCTCAACCGGGTTATCGCGCACGAAACTGAACCGGTTATCTATGATCCGGACATTGCGGTTAAAACTGCCGATCGGCTTTTGCATATTGGCCGCAGATACATCCATTCGAATGGCGTTATAGCAATGGCGCACATCGTTGCCACGGATCACGATATCGCCCGCAATGTCATCCGCCCCAAAGAATGCACCGTTCAGGTATCGATATGGTGCCTCCTTGCCTGGTGTGATTTCGCCGTCATGGATCATAGCCCAGTCAAGGTAACGCCAGATCACATCATCCTGAATCCAGTCGCAGTTTTCGATGATAATGCGTGATGTATTTTCGCCCGTTTCATAGAAGGCATATGTTCAGCCCCGGATTTGAAGATTTTTGAATGTCAGATCGTTGCTGTCGCGGATATAGAC
>CBIHMD010000692.1:0-1851 GCA_966210655.1 uncultured Thalassospira sp. | reverse complement strand
ACGGGTTGGTTCTGGAAGCCGTGTCCTATGCCCTGATTGCCGGATTGGGCGCATTGATGTGTATCCGCATTTTGCAGGGACGTGATGATTGTTGCGATCACGGCGGGCATAATCATCATCACCACGATCACGAACATACTCATGATCATGCACATCACGATCATGACCACAGCCACGCCATCACCAAGTCCCGCTGGCAGATGATTGCGGGCGGGATTGTGGTCGGCCTGCGTCCCTGCACCGGTTCGATACTGGTGTTGCTGTTTACGCTGGCAAATGGATTGTTCCTGATCGGGATTGCCTCGGCCTTTGCCATGGCGGTCGGTGTGGCACTGACCATCAGTCTGATCGGGTTAGCCGCCATCGGCATTCGTACCGGCACCCAGCATCTTTTCAGTGTTTCGGAAAGCACATCGGGCTGGCTTCGCCGCGGGGTTGGCTTGGCGGGGGCCGCGTTGATTACCCTGTTCGGCCTGTTGCTGCTGCTTTCGGCAGCCCGGCAGCTTGGCTGGCTGTAAAAGATAACGGCCCGCAAGATTGCTTGCGGGCCGTTTGATTTAAAGTGCCGATCCGATTATTCGGCGGTCACGACTTTCATCACCAGTTTGCCATCCGGCTTGATCGGGCCGTCTTCCTTGGCACCCAGCGTATATTCGAAATAGCCGGTTTTCATACCGCCCTGTTCGGAATGGATCATCAGCATCAGCATTTCACCGGATTTGACCGGTTCCTGCAGGATGGCGGTAACATCCATGTTCTCACCCTTTTTCAGCGGCGCATAACCGACAACCGGGCCCGGCTTCATCTCGGAATCGGTGCGATGCACCACCAGCCAGCCATTTTCTTCGGCCATGATTTTTGATGCACTGACGGTTCCGCCCGAAACATCCTGATCCATCGCATCGACCATCGGCCCCATGGCATTGGCAGCCGTCGGAATGGCGGCAGTCAGGGCACCGGCCATCAGCGCCCCGCCTAGAATACCGAACATCTTTTTGGTCACCAGCAATTGAAGTCTCCTTGTCTGTGGAACCGGGACGGGCTTTTTGTCTGCCGTCCGCTCGTGCAGCGCTTTGTTGCGCACATCGAAGCTACGCAGGCCAGACCTGCCGGGTTTCAGATCGGGAAACTTTTTTTGAAATCAGTGTTCGACCGGGATCAAACGGCCATGAATGGCAGGCCCCGTCGGACGCCCGGTTGGCGATCCGCCTTCGGGTTCCAGACTGATGCCAAAGGTGGCATTACGTAACAGAGCCGGATCAAATTCCCCCAGCGACCGGGTTGTTGGTGCAGATGCGTTTTCCAGCAGCCCCAGCGATTTTGGTGCCGGGCCCAACTGATCGGATGCGATCCATAACTGATAGGTCTTGCCTTCCGGCAATGTTGCCGAAACCGGCCGGATGATCACGGCACGGGTATCAAGATCGATGCTCATGACAAAGGCGGGCTGGGTATCGTCACGATGGAACACGGCGACAAATTGCCGATCCTGAACCGGGCTGGTAAAATCCGATACCAGAACCGCCACCATCAGGCTTGCCGCCAATGCGCCGCTCGCAAACGTTCCGATCCGCCAGCGGGCGAGTTTGCGTTTAAGCAGATCGATTTCGACAATATTATCCGCCTGCGCGCGGGCTCCTTCTATTCGGGCAATATGGGCACGAATGGCCGGAAACAGATCTCGCGACGGCATTTCATCGCGGTAATGCGCGTTTAATGGCGACAGGCGCTTTTCCCAATCGGCAATCGCGGCATTCAGATCATCCTCGTGCAACCGGCGTTCATCGACAATGCGGCGCATGTCGGGATCAAGCGTTCCCAGCACATATTCCGCGGCCAGCATATCGATAT
>CBIHMD010000691.1:0-1851 GCA_966210655.1 uncultured Thalassospira sp. | reverse complement strand
ATCTCCTGAAGGGCCTCTTTGACCTCGTCAAGCTTGAATGGCTTGATGATGGCTTCAATCTTTTTCATTAAGCGCCCTCTGCTTTTTGCGAGAGTTGCGTAGAACTCGGCAAGCTCAATTGCTTTGCCGCGTTAATTGCACGGGGCGTGCCAGTTTTGGCCCGCGTCGTCATTCTAAGGAGTCTCTGCGCGAAAACCCAGCAAAACCCATGATACTTTTAAGAATTTCTTGATTGAAGCTGGTCGACTTTTAGGCAAGATGTGCAAAAAATATGCAAACAGCCTGTGCGCGCCAGCATCAATGCGGTTACCATCGATCCGTGCTTGCCTGATCTGCCTGCATCATGCGACAGAAAACACGGAATATGACAGCAGCACGACAGATAATGCATTCTATCTGCCTGCTGGTTGAAATGCGCCACCAGACATAAAGACAAGGCCGGTTTCACCAACCGGCATTGATATATAGAGAAGGACGCCTCATGACCGAATTTGTCGGCAATCCTCTTTTCGCTTCGGGCGGCATCACGATTTTTGAAGTGATGAACGAACTGGCTCAGAAACATAATGCCATCAATCTGGGGCAGGGGGCGCCTGATACGGATGGCCCGGCCGATATTCGCGAAGCTGCGGCAAGGGCGATGATGGAAATGTCCAACCAGTATCCGCCATTGGCCGGAGTACCGGAATTGCTTCAGGCGGTTGCTGATCATAACAAGCGGTTTTACGATATCGAAGTCGATCCCAAGAAAGAGGTTCTGGTCGCGGTTGGCGCGACCGAGGCACTGGCCGATGTCATCCTTGGTCTGGTCGCACCGGGCGACGAAGTCATTCTGATCGAACCGCTTTATGACAGTTACCTGCCGATTGTGAAGCTGGCGGGTGGCATTCCCAAGCTGGTGCGCGTGACGCCGCCAAGCTGGGATTTGCCGAGGGATGAACTGGCCGCGGCCTTTTCCGATAAAACGAAGCTGATCCTGATCAACTCGCCAATGAACCCGTGCTCCAAGGTCTTTACCGAGGACGAGCTTGGTTTCATTGCCAAACTTTGCATCAAACACGATGTCATTGCGCTGTGTGACGAGGTTTATGAGCATCTGGTATTTGACGGGCGGAAGCACCGCCCGTTAATGACTTTCCCTGGCATGCGGGATCGCACGGTGCGGATCGGATCGGCGGGCAAGACATTCTCGCTTACGGGGTGGAAGATTGGTTATATCACCGCCTGCGCACGATTGATGGAACCGATCAAGAAGGCGCATCAGTTCCTTGTTTTCACTGTGCCGCCGGGATTACAGCATGGTGTGGCCTATGGCCTGAACAAGGGCGATGACTATTTCGAAGGCTTTACCGCCGAAATGCAGGCAAAGCGCGATTTCCTGATGAAGGGACTGAAGGAAGTCGGGTTTGGTGTTCTGGACTCGCAAGGTACTTATTTCATCACCTGCGATTTCCGACCGCTTGGTTATGATTGTGATGATGTCGAGTTTTGCCAGATCATGATCAAAGAGGCCGGTGTTGTGGCAATCCCGGTTTCGGCTTTCTATCAGGGCAAGGATGGCGGAGTTCGCAACTTTGTGCGGTTCTGCTTCTGCAAGCAGGAAGAAAAGATGACCAAAGCCATTGAACGGATGAAGAAAGCCTTCGCGAAATAGGGACCGTCATCTGTTTTGGTGGGCCATAAAACAAAGGCGCAGCTGAATGCTGCGCCTTTGTTATTTGTTTGGATCAGCCAACCATTTCCCAGCTTCCGGTACGGGCCGAGCGGGCCAGCGCATCGAGGATCTGCATATTGGCAATCCCGTCTTCAATCGGGTAATCGACGGGGCTTTCACCGTTAAAGATCGCCGTC
>CBIHMD010000690.1:0-1851 GCA_966210655.1 uncultured Thalassospira sp. | reverse complement strand
TTTCTTCAGATTTCCCCGATATATGGCATCCGGTAAACGAACACCACTCTGCCCCTGCTGTCAAACAGCAAGGCATTCACCCAGTTTTAATGCCACTTTCAAGGCTTCAATATAAGGTTTTTATGATGGCAGAATGTGGCTTAATTACGCATCTTTTCGGCGTTACGGGCTTCGATTTCTTCCCAATAACCGCTTTTTTTCAATGAGTCAGCGACTTCTGGCGGCATGTAATTCTCGTCATGTTTGGCCAGAACTTCGGATGCGACGAACTGGCCCTCGGAGCCCATGTGTCCCTCGGCGACGACGCCCTGACCTTCGCGGAACAGGTCGGGAAGGATGCCGGTATAGGAAATGGTGACCGAATTTGCCATGTCGGTGACGGTAAAGGTGACGGTTTCGCCGCTGCCGAGTTTTTTAAGCGATCCTTCTTCGACAAGGCCGCCGACGCGCAGGCGCTGGTCGGGGTCAATCGGGGATTTTTCGGCGATTTCGGTCGGGCTGAAGAAGAAGACAACCGAATCTTCAAACGCCGTCAGGGCAAGTGCAGCCGCCGCACCGACCGCGAGAAGGGCGGCCATGATGATATACATGCGCTGACGTTTGCGGGATTTGGCACGCGAAAGAGACACTTCGATATTCTCCGCTCAGGATATCTGAGACTGGTCTGTGGTCCGGCCGCGTTTGGGACGGCGGGCTTTCAGAACGGTTTCAAGCTGATCAAGTTCGGTTTTGCTTTGGCGCAGGCCCCGAAGGGTTGCGATCAGCAGCGCAATCATGGCAAGGGCAGCGATGCCGTAGCTGGCCCAGATATAGCCGCCATAACCACCCATTGAGAAGAATTCGCTCATTTTCCGGCTCCGGCGTTGTGACCCTGATCATAGGCAAGTGCGTCGTCATCGCCGTTGGCAATGGCGCGTTCATCAAACAGGCCGCTGAGCTGAAGCGCACGAATGCGGCGCTGGTTCAGTTCAAGGCGCACGCGCAAAACCAGAATGATGAAATAATATCCGGTAAAGGCAAAGGCCATGATCAGAAGCGGGGCCAGCATGCTGGGATCAATACTGGGACCGTCCATGCGGGCCACCGATGCCGGTTGATGCAGGGTGTTCCACCAGTCGACGGAAAATTTGACGATTGGCACATTGACCACCCCGACCAGTGCCAGTGCCGATCCTGCCTTTGATCCGCGTTCGGGATCGTCAAAGGCATTTACCAGCGCGATATAGCCAAGATAGAGGAACAGCAGGATCAGCATCGATGTCAGACGTGCATCCCATACCCACCATGTGCCCCACATCGGTTCGCCCCAAAGCGACCCGGTAATCAGGGTCAGGGCGGTGAATGTCGCGCCGACCGGTGCGGTGGCGCGCGCGCAGATATCGGCCAGCGGATGTTTCCAGATCAGGCTCATTGCCCCGCAGGCGGCCATGCCGACATAGCAAAACAGCCCCATCCATGCGGCGGGTACATGGATATACATGATGCGGACGGTGCTGCCCTGCTGATAGTCAACCGGCGATCCGATCAGGGCCAGATAAAGCCCGACCACGGTCAGGATGACGGTCAGCGCGACCATCCAGGGCATCATGGCCCCGGTCAGTTTCAGAAACACGCTTGGTTTGGCGAAACGATGCATTTTCTCTCGTCCGTTTGCGGCGATGCCGCCGAAGGTCGTCAGTCTATGTTCTTTGTCATTCCACTGCCTGCCGGATGGCGTGGGCCGTGGCAAACGGGGCAGCAGCCAGTGACAGCAACAGGATCGCCCCCATGATCTGCAACTGTGCCTGGGCGGAAATGCCAAGCAATGCGGCCTCGACCGCGCCAGCACCGAAAATCAGTACCGGTATATAT
>CBIHMD010000689.1:0-1857 GCA_966210655.1 uncultured Thalassospira sp. | reverse complement strand
GCACGAACTGCGCGCTTTCGGGCGTCGGTGCAAGGAAACCCTCGCCGCCATAGACAATTGGTTTGATATAAAGGGCGAGCGACGGATCGAATTTCTGAACGCCTTCGCGGACGAGGGCGACGATTTCATCGGTGGTGATCTGCGGGGCAAGACCCATCAGTTCAGCCGAGCGCAGTACACGGGCGCAATGGGGCACAAGATCGGGCATCTTGCCATTGATGCGGCGCGCACCGTCAAAGACCGTGGAGGCCATCCACATGCCGTGGGTCTGCGGGCCGATAATCATCGGATTGCCTGCGTGCCATTCGTCCTTGTACCAGGTCCATGTCGTGACGGCGTTGGTGTCTGCGGTGGTGGCGTGACCCATTCTTCCTGCTCCTGATCGAATTTCGGGTGGCATTTGCATGTCGCGGGGCGATGCAAGGCATCCAGAATAGGGTCTTTGCGTGATCATCGTCAAAGAAAACTGACAGGGTAAATGCCGGTTTGAGGCCGTTTTTAAGGAAGTTGCGATAAATGACAGTTCTGTGAAATATCCCGTATTATGCACACGTGTGCGTTGGCGGATCAGAAGGGCTGTGCTATGTGTTTTGCCGTAACGGGGCCCGTGAAATCAGGGCGTAAAGGCATTTGAGCCCGGTATCGCGAAGGAAATGTCGGGGATGAGCGAGGCAAAACAAAATCGCGCAAATGCAGACGGGGCGGAACCCGGCCGTGATATACAGCATATTGTGACCTCGGCCGATGTCGCGCGCGAGGCCGGTGTTTCAAGGTCCACCGTGTCGCGTTGTTTATCAGGCGACCGACGGATATCGGAAGTCACCCGCCTGCGGGTACAGGAAACCGCCAACCGGCTTGGCTATCACGTCAATAAAATTGCCCGGTCGATGAATACCCGCAAAAGTGATCTGATCGGGTTGGTGACATCGGGGCTTGCTGATCCGTTCCGGGTGGAATTTCTTGATAAACTGATCCTGGCTATTCAACAGTCCGGTTATCGTCCGCTGGTGATTGATGTGTCCGACCCGGCCCAGATGGGCACATCGATGATGCATCTGTTACAATATCAGGTGGCCGGTGTCGTCGTAACATCAGGAAGCCCGCCGCCCGAGGTGGGCGTGCATTTCCTTAAACGAAATGTGCCGGTCGTTCTGGTCAATCGCGCCGGGCGGCTTGAGGGCGCGGATGTTATCAATTGCGACAATGTGCGCGGCGGTGAAATGGCCGCCGACCTGTTGCTTGAAACCCGTAAAACCCGGTTCGGGTTCCTGAATGTCAAAGGCGGGACATTCAGCGGCAATGTTCGCGGGGAAACGTTTGTTTCGCGCATTGCGCCGCGGTTGGCGAATGGGGATATCAGCTTTGCCCCGCTGGTCTGCGATAGTGCCGATTATGACGGCGGCTTTAACGCCGCACTTAAATTCCTGGCAACGCCCGATACCGCGCCAAATGCAATTTTCTGTGCCAAGGATCATATTGCGTTGGGGCTTCTGGATGCGGCCCGGTTTGAACTCGGTTTGCGCATCCCAGAGGATATCGCGGTTGTCGGGTTTGACGATATTGCCGCCGCCCGGCAAGGGGCCTATCAATTGACCACTGTGTGTCAAAGTGCGACGAAGCTCGCCGAAATGACGGTGGATCGGTTGCGCCAGCGCATCCGGGGCGATGCCCTGACCGATCAACGGCTGATCCTGCCGGTTGAAATGACACGCCGCCGGACGGCCTGAGCCGATCTTTATCGTAGCTTTCCGGCCAGTTTTTCCTCGATTTTTATCCAAAACGGCTGACTCGCGGTGTTTCTGCGGATTGTGCGCACACGTGTGCCATTGATTTCGGGATGGAACCATTGTGTTTGGC
>CBIHMD010000688.1:0-1863 GCA_966210655.1 uncultured Thalassospira sp. | reverse complement strand
TGTCCCAAGACTCCCTGCTTGGTGTGTCGATCAATTTCGATACATCACATACCGTTTTCCCGACCATCATTGCCGTCATCCTAGGCATCCTTTTTGTTGCCATCCTTGTGACGCGCGGCAAGACCATGCTGGCCGCGGTTGGCAATGGCCCTTGGTGGCCGGTTGGCATAGACCATATGCGGTTTTTCGGAACGATTGCCGGAACCGTCGTCTATTTTCTGGCGATGCCTGCGGTTGGTGATCTGTTTCCCAATACCGGCCTTGGATTTTACCTGTGCTCGATCCCGTATCTGTTTGGCATGAGCGTGCTGTATCTGCATGAACGCGGGCGCAAACAACTTTTGATCGCGGGATTGAATGCGATCATCGCGCCGAGCCTCGTCTGGTACATCCTGTCCGAACTTTTCAATATCTCGCTGCCATAGGTCCTGAACCAAGGCGCGGATTGACCCAAGAGATTTATCATGGATCTTCTTTCCATCCTGACACCGCTGTTCTTTACGCTTGTTGCCGTTGGCACGGTGATCGGCATCATCTTTGGCGCGATCCCCGGCATGACAGCAACCATGGCGGTTGCAGTCTGTTTGCCGCTGACCTATTCACTGGGGCTTGAAAACGGTCTGGCACTTTTGCTGGGCCTTTATGTCGGGGGGATTTCCGGCGGTCTTGTCCCGGCGATCCTGCTCAATATCCCTGGTACACCATCATCAATCACGACTACTCTTGACGGCTATCCGATGACGATGGCCGGCGAAGGTGAAAATGCGCTCAAGATCGGCATCATCTCGTCGGTCATTGGCGGCCTGATCAGCCTTGCCGCACTTTATCTGTTTGCGCCGGCATTGGCTGATTTCGCGATCAAGTTTTCCTATATCGAAAAATTCCTGATCATCTTCTTCGCCCTTACCGTCATGGCCGCACTCAGCAGCAGCCTTCTGGTCGGCATCTTCAGCGGCGTTCTGGGCATTTTCATCAGCCTGATAGGGGCCTATGACATTTCGCGTGGCGGTAACGGCGAATTGCGCCTCGTGCCGGAATTTCTTGAATATTACCTTGAAAGCGGCTTTTCACTTTTGCCGGTTCTGATCGGCCTGTTTGGCCTGGCAACCATCCTGATCGAAGCCGAAAACGGCATGCCCGAAGGACAGGGACTTTCGGGTGTAAAAATCGCCAAGGGCAAACCGTTCAGATTGTCGGTTTTCAAGGGTCAGATCGTCAACCTGATCCGGTCTTCGGGGATTGGTACGTTTGTCGGTATTCTGCCCGGTGTCGGTGGCAGTGCGGCTTCGATCCTGGCATACAGTCAGGAAAAGAACTTTTCACGCCATCCCGAACGTTTCGGCAAGGGCGAACCGGCCGGTGTGATTGCATCGGAAAGTGCTAATAACGGTCTTACTGGCGGGGCGCTGGTGCCATTGCTGTCACTTGGTATTCCGGGCGATTCAACCACCGCCATTCTGATCGGGGCCTTCACCCTGCAGGGTATTCAGGTCGGCCCACTGTTTATCGGCAACAATCCGGTGACGTGGAATGCGATGATCATCGCCATGCTGGCGGCCAACATTGTCATGTTCCTTGTGATGATCTTTGCCATCCGCCATATCGCCAAGGTCGTTTCGGTCCCCAAAAACATTCTGTTCCCGATCATCCTGATGATGTGTGTTGTGGGTGCCTATACCATCAATTATGGGGTGATGTTCGATGTCTGGACGCTTCTGATCTTTGGGCTTTTTGGCTATCTCGCACACAAGATCGGCATTGAAATTGCGCCCTTTATCATCGGCTTCATCCTTGGCCCATCGGCCGAAATCTATTTCGTCAAAAGCCTAGAGTCGTTTGGAACGCTTTAGATCTTCTTTACCA
>CBIHMD010000687.1:0-1867 GCA_966210655.1 uncultured Thalassospira sp. | reverse complement strand
ATCCATGACGGCACAAAGCCCGGCCGAGGTGGTAATCTGGATTGCCGACCAGTTCCTGCCACCGATTGCCGTTCCGTGAACCTTGCGGATGAAGTTTTCCTCGCAAAGCTCGCCGTCACGGGTGCCAATGGCATCGGCAAAAATCACAATCACGTCCTGGCTTGTGATCGGCAACGACTTTTCAAAGATTTCCTTCATCAGATCGGGGCGTTTGCCAAGACCAAGATCCTCGATCAGGATTTTCAGGATTTCCTGATGCCCCGGATAGCGCACGGTCTTGTAATCAAGGTTTTCGACCTTGCCTTCAAGCATGTCACAAAGCGCACCCACCCCGCCCGATGTATTGAAAGCCTCGTATTCCGTGCCATCAATCGTGAAACGCTCATATCCTTCCAGCGGCAGAACCTCGATCCGCTTGCCCTTGTGGATCGCTTCGCACGGGTTCAGATATTCATTGATCAAGCCATCGGTTGACCATGTCAGGTTATATTTCAGACGGTTGGTCGGGTTTTGCGGCAGGGCACCGACGCGCAGGCGCAGGTTCTGAACTGTATCGAACCGCTTGAAAAGATCATGGGCGGCGATTGAGATAAAGCCCGGCGCCAGACCACATTGCGGCACAAAGGCACCGTCGGCATCCTTGGCGATATCACGAATGGCGCGGGTGGTTTCAACGTCCTCGGTGACGTCGAAATAGGATGCACCAACACTGCGCGCAACACGCGCAATGGCAACATTAAGATAAAACGGACAGGTCGACAGGATTGCATCGTGCCCCCTTGCAACCTCTGTCAGGGCAACCTCGTCGGTGACATCAACCTTGACCAGCGTTGCCGCATCGTCCCTGGCACAGATTTCAAGCATATGACCGTTGGAATCAGCCAGCGTCACCGCATATTCGCCGCTTTCACGCAGCATGACAGCAGCAATACGACCGATTTTACCGGCACCAAGAATCAAAACTTTTTTCATTTCGGCAAACTCCCATTCTGACGTCTATGACCGCATGTGATGTGCTGTCCTGCCCTGATACGGCCCTGATAACGTTATTGTTATGCTGCTTTAATGGTCTTCCGCTGGACTGCCGGTTACAACCCGGCGATACTGTCATTTCCAAAGATTTAACCGTTAAAATGACGGGCAATACCGATGAAACGTAACCTTGATGATATTGACCGCCGCCTGATCGCCCGGTTGCAGCAAAATGCCCGCACCCCGATTGCGGCACTTGCCCGCGATGTCGATCTGTCGCGCAGTGCGGTTCAGGAACGCCTTGAACGCCTTGAAAAGGCAAAAATCATAACGGGATACACCGTGCGGCTTGGCGAAGAAGCCAGATCGCTTCTGCTTGCCGAAGTCATGATACAGGTCGAACAGAAACAGTCTGCCGGGGTGGTCGGCGCGCTTCAGAAAATAACCCACTGCATTCGATGCCTTGCGATTTCCGGTGAATATGATCTGATTGCCGAAATCGCTGCCGATACGTCCGAAGAACTCGATAAAGTGCTGGACCGGATCGGGGCCCTGCCCGGCATTAAACGCACCGCAAGCTCAATCATCCTTTCCACGAAATTTGATAGACGATAGACTGCCTTCGGGTTGGGGAGCCTTTGTTCGGGAAATTTTAAAAAATTGGCTGAAAAACGCAGATATTCCGTCCTGACTGTTCTGCTTGCCGGCTTTTCCGTCACCAGCATCCTCGGCGTCGGCATTGCACTTTATGTCGGACTGGGAACGGCCTATCAAAATACCCGAAACCTTTGGGTAATGCTAAGCGATCTGGACCTGACATCGGTCCAGCGCACCATGCATGAACGAATGGAAAATGTCGGGAAACGAGCCATATGGGTCTCGGATCAGGTCGCGA
>CBIHMD010000686.1:0-1869 GCA_966210655.1 uncultured Thalassospira sp. | reverse complement strand
GCTCAGACTGGTATAGGGCGACACGTTGAATTCAAGCCGGTTGCCTTCGGTCGGATCAAGCGGGTTATCCGTGCTGTCACGCCGCAAAATACCCCGCAACCCGCCAAGATAGAATTGCTCGTTGGGCGAATCAGCCCCAGTCAGATCGTAATATTCCGCCGTCGGGCCCAGCGTGACAGACCAGTAATCACCAATCTTGCGTTCAACCCCGACAAAACTTTCGACCAGTTCACCGTCATAGGCATCCGTGCTGTAATTCTTGGCCGATCCATCCGCCACAAGCGCCTGACGACGCTTAAGGAATTGCGGCTTGCGGAATGTTGCCTCAAGCCCTTGGCTTTGTCCCGATCCTTCGATACCAAGTCTGAGCCGTTCCCCCGCCCCGAACAGGTTGCGGTTTTCCCAGAACGCATTCGCTCCCGGTCCGTCGGCGGTTGAAAAATCAACCCCGCCACCGATTGTACGATGCTTGCGTTCGCGCACTTCGATCTCGACGGGGATTTCACCATTTTCGGCGACCGGTCCGACCGGCTTGACAATCACGCTGTCAAACAGGTTCGATTGCGCCAGATCACGGCGCGTTGTCCGGACTTCTTCTGGGGAATATTTCTGCCCCGGTTTCCAGCTACGATAACCGGCGATGAAATCCTCATCAACGGTCTCGGCTCCTTTGACACTGACCTTGCCAAAATTGGCTTCCGGCCCGGTGACCAGCTCGTACGTCACGGAAATCGTTTTTTCCGCCGTATTGGCAATGACCTTGCGCTTGCCCGCTTCCACCAGCGGGAAACCGCGATCTCGCATGAAATCAACCGCATATTGCTCGGCCAGTATGATCGGGTCGGCAGCGGCACGCTGCCCAAGATGCAGATTGGTACGTTCCAGTTCCTCATCCGTGGCTTCGCGGCGCGTCGTATGATCCGGGCGGACAATAACCAGTTTCACTTCCGACAGAAGATAGGGCTGATTGACATCAATCTGATAAACCAGATCAACCGGATCGGGTTGTTCCGCACTGTCCGGCGCGCCGGCTGCCGGTTCGCTTGCCGCACTGACAATGTCATCGCCCTCCCCGCCATTTTCACCGTCCGGTGTATTCTGATCATCGGGTTCGGTTTTGCGGATATTGAACGATACCTGTCCGTCATAGAACCCGAATGACCGCAAAACGGTTTCAAACCGTTCCACATCATCCTCGGCACGGCGCTCCAACCCGGCAAGCGATGGCGTCGGGCGGGATTGCAGCCGGATCGACGTGCTGACATCGCGCAACGCAGCTAACAGTTTTTCTTCCTGCGGGTCGATACCTTCGATCTGGACTTCATAGGGGATTTTCACACCCAAGGCGTCCTGCGCGGCACTGTCGCTGTCCTGTCCGAAACCAAATTCGGATAAAACATTATCTCCCGAACAGGCCGAAAGCGCCGTTCCCATCAGCAAAACAGACACAACACCAATGCCGCGCAATCTGGATTTGCGGTTGTAGCGTTTATCCGTATTCACCAACGACGTCCCCAATATCTTCACTCGGTCCCGATAGACTTATGTAACGTCCGGCCGCATTCATCGCACAGGCCGATCCGTTTATTGTTTTAAGGCACTTGCCAAGCGTCTACCATATTTTCATTCTATACGCAGGTCGAATGCACCAACGATCAAACAGCATGAAAAAATGGCATGGCTGTGATCGGTAATCGCACTTGTCAGAAAAAACTGTTCCGCTTACTCGAAGTTGAAAGCAATCTGCTTGCTGTTGCCACCCAAATGCCGGAGGCCACCCATTGACTCCAAACGTGACTTCAACCCCGTCCCTGCCCGTCATCATCCGCAACGCCACCCGTTCTGATCTGGATGGTCTTTGCGCCCTTG
>CBIHMD010000685.1:0-1871 GCA_966210655.1 uncultured Thalassospira sp. | reverse complement strand
AATATGGACAGGGCGGTGATTTTCTGTTTGGGCATTTTTCGATTGCCGATGCGATGTTTGCACCGGTCGTGACCCGCTTCAAGACTTACGGTGTGTCACTTGACCCTGTTGGCAATGCCTATATGGAAGCGACCCTTGCCCTTCCCGAGATGGTCGAGTGGTATCGTGATGCCTTGGCCGAGGAATGGGTTGTTGCCGGTGGCGAGATTTCCGACGCATAGGCAGAAGCAACCAAGCAGGAGCATGCAATGGCCGGACTGACCGGCGAGCTTCCCGAAATCGATCCGCCGGGTGATGACCCAGTGCTCGATGATCTTTTGGTCAATGTCCGGGCCTGCCGGATATGCGAAGGTGCGTTGCCGTTGGGGCCGCGCCCGGTTGTGAGGATGGCGGCAGGTGCCAAAATCCTTGTGATCGGGCAGGCACCGGGGACGAAGGTGCATGAAACCGGCTTGCCGTGGAATGACGCATCGGGGGACCGGCTGCGCGACTGGCTGCAAATGACGGTCGAGGATTTCTATGACCCGGCCAAGCTTGCAATCATGCCGATGGGATTCTGTTATCCTGGTCGGTTTGAACGTGGTGGTGATTTGCCGCCGCGCCCCGAATGTGCCCCGACATGGCATGATGAATTGTTGCGACATTTGCCTGATATCGGTCTGACACTTCTGATCGGGCAATATGCACAGGAACGTTATCTTGGCCCGCGCCGTGCAAAAAGCATGACCGAAACGGTGCATCGATTTGCCGAATATTTGCCGGACGGGTTACTGCCGATGCCTCATCCAAGCTGGCGCAATACTGGCTGGATCAAAAAGAACCCGTGGTTCGAAGCCGACCTTTTGCCGGTATTGCGCGACCGGGTGCATCGGTTGTTGGGCACAAACTGATTTTATGATCCAATAGGACAACGAAAAATTCAGGAGGTCACAATGAGCAAACTGGACAAAACCGCCATCGAAGCAGCACTTGGCAAGCTGGATGGCTGGGATCTGGCAGAAGACGGGTTATCAATCGGAAAGATTTATATGTTCGGCGATTTCAATTCGGCATTCGGTTTCATGACGCGTATCGCGATGCAGGCCGAAAAAATGGATCACCACCCGGAATGGTTCAATGTTTACAACAAGGTCGGGGTCACGCTGACAACGCATGATGCCGGTGGCGTGACGCAAAAGGACATTGATCTGGCGGCCTTTGCCGAAACGGTTGTGTCGCATTAAGCTGTGTGATGCGTCAGAAAGAAAACGCCCTGCCATTGCGGGACTAGGCAGGGCGTTTTTCGTGGCAGCGGTTCCTGTCTGGGGGCTGGCTTATTTGGGTTCCAGCCTGACCGCGCCATCGATCCGGATGGTTTCGCCGTTGATCATTTCGTTTTCGCAGATATGCAGGGCCAGTCGGCCATATTCTGCCGGATCGCCAAGGCGTTTGGGGAAGGGAATGTTTGACGCAAGCGCCTGCTGCATTTCATCGGGCAGGGCAGTGACCATCGGGGTACCAAACATACCCGGTGCAATCGATACAACACGGATGCCGTGTCGGGCGAGTTCGCGTGCTGCCGGAAGGGTCATGGCGGCAACCCCGCCCTTGGACGCCGAATACGCGGCCTGCCCGATCTGGCCTTCGTAGGCGGCGATGGATGCAGTATTGACGATAACACCACGTTCGCCGCCTTCGGTCGGTTCATTGCGACTCATGGCGGTGGCGGCAACACGCATCATATTGAATGTGCCGATCAGGTTGACATTGATCACGCGTGCAAAGACATCGAGGTCGGCCGGGCCTTCGCGTCCGACAAAGCGTTCTCCTTGCAGGATACCTGCACAATTTACCAGACTGGATGGAATGCCTTGTGTTTCGATGACATCCGA
>CBIHMD010000684.1:0-1871 GCA_966210655.1 uncultured Thalassospira sp. | reverse complement strand
AAACCATTCGGGCAAAGATAGCGGGATGACGGATGTGCGCTGCCGGTTCCCGATGCGGGGCCGGTTTCCGTGGGCGAGACGGGGTCCTGATGCTGGCCGGATCATCATCATCACGGTGGCGGCGGTTGGCGGGTTTATGGCAGTTCTGATATAGTTCACAGCGCGTGATCGATGCCATATTGCGCAAAGGGGGCACGCACCCTACATTCCCCGGATGACAAACACATCACACACCATGATTTACCGCGTATTGGGTTCGGACGAGTGGGCGGAAGCGCTGGCGACCGGGGAATATGCCGGGGCGCCGCATGATATTGCGGATGGCTTCATTCATTTTTCGACGATTGATACGCTGGCGGAAACCCTTGCGCTGCATTACCCGAAGCGCGGCGGATTGCGGCTTTTGCATGTGCCGGTCGAGGCGGTCGATGACAGGCTTAAATGGGAACCGGCACGCGGGGGCACGCTTTTCCCGCATCTTTATGATGCGCTTTCGGTCGAGCATGTCGCGCGGGTTGATGACCTTAAACTTGATGATAACGAGGTTCACATCCTGCCTGAGGATCTGCGCCCCGAATATATGCGCAAAGGATAGTTACAGCCGACGATAGACCCGACCGCCGCCACGCTTTTTGCCGGTATCCTCGACAGTGGGAAATTTACCGGCCCGAACCGCGTTGAGAAAATGGCGACCGATGCTGACCTTATCCCCGATATAAAGCCGGTCCCAGTCGGGGCCGTAAATTTCCGGGAAGTGAAATGTACCGGGATCGCGGGCGGCAATGCGGTTTTGCAGTCGGGCGATTTCGGGATCATCCATTGGGGCCTCCTGTTTTGTCGGTGGCTTTCCTTCAGGTAGTTCGGGCGGGCGAAAAAATAAAGGGCGGTACCGATTGGCACCGCCCTTTTGCTTTTTGGATCAAGCCCTCATTCCGGGCGGAGTAATGCGCAGACCCGGAATCCATACTCCGTTGAGACAAGGGCCGGATTCCCGCGTTTGCGGGAATGACGGTGTTGGGCCGATAGCCGTTTTGTAATCGGCAAGCCTGTTGATCAGACCAGTTCGCCAAGCGCGGCCGGGCTGAAATCATGGAGCTGGTCAAACGCCCCCTTGGCGACCTTGTTGACCCAGTTCGGATCAGTGATCAGGGCGCGACCAACCGCGATCAGGTCGAACTCGTTGCGTTCCATCCGTTCGATCAGGGCATCAAGGCCGGCCTTTTCCGATGCCTCGCCCGAAAACGCGCCGATGAAATCGGACGACAGGCCGACCGAACCGACCGAAATCGTTGGTGCCCCGGTCAGTTTTTTCACCCAGCCGGCAAAGTTCAGGCCCTTTTCACCGTCAAGTTCGGGGAATTCCGGTTCCCAGAAACGCCGTTGGGACGCATGGACAATATCAACCCCGGCCTCGACCAGCGGTGCCAGCCAATCGGTCATTTCATCGGGGGTTGTCGCCAGACGGGCGGTGAAGTCCTGCTGTTTCCATTGGCTGACGCGCAGGATGATCGGGAAATCCGGGCCGACGGCGGCGCGCATGGCGGTAACGACGTCGCGTGCAAAGGTCGCACGTTCCTTGATGGTTTTGCCGCCAAAGCGATCCGTGCGCAGGTTGGTGCCCGACCAGAAGAACTGATCAATCAGATAACCATGGGCACCATGAATTTCAAAGGTATCGAAGCCTGCGTTCTTGGCATCAAGGGCGGCCTGGGCGAAGGCGGCGATGGTGTCCGCGATATCGGCATCCGACATGGTGTTGCCGCGCGGTTCGTTCGGGGCAAGCAAGCCCGACGGGCTTTCGACCGGGGCTTCGGGCTCCCATTCGGTGAAGGCGCGGGTTGATCCGGTATGCCAAAGCTGCGGACCCATTT
>CBIHMD010000683.1:0-1874 GCA_966210655.1 uncultured Thalassospira sp. | reverse complement strand
AGCTAGTTCATTTCCGCCCAAAGTTCCGGCGAAGATGCACACAGTAATCCAGGCGCATTACCTTTGGCGTGATTTTCGTCATACCCGGCAGCGGTGATATATTTGTCAACACCACCGGCCTCTCGCACCAGCAACGTTCCCGGCGCATGATCCCAAGGCTTCAGGTTGCGATAGGCGCAGAAATCAAAAAGCCCCTGGGCAATTTCCTGATATTCGGCCCCGCAACAGGAATAGTGGGCAACCTCGTCGAAGAAATCGATATGACCATAATGCTTGCGAATACGATCACGCGCGAACGAGATCAGGAAACCCTTGGCATCCTTGGCCGCCTGAATGTCTGAACGAACCCGGACAGGGGCAGCATTATGAAACGTGCCTGCCCCTTTTTCCGCAACAGTTGCCGAACCTTCGATTGGGTCAATGATCCACGCAGCAACGGTTTCACCGCCGTGGTAAAGGGCAACCATGCAGCGAAACGGCTGTTTGTGGTGGGCAAAGTTTTTGGTGCCGTCTACGGGGTCGATGATCCAGATCGGGGCAGCTTCACCAAACACACGTTCCGGCAACTATGGGTCGGCATGTGCTGCCTCTTCACCAAGTGCAACACTACCTGGCAAAAGATCGCAAAACCGTTTTGTCAGAACGCGTTCAGCTTCGGTATCCGCAATCGTCACCAAATCCATTGCATGGGTTTTGGTATCGATGTCGCCTTTTTCCAGCTGGCCAAAACGCGGTGCGATCTCTTTGGCCGATACTTCGCGGATAATCTCGGTGACCTTATCCATATCGACACTAAGCACACCTTGTTCCTTTCCAGTCTGAGTTCTAGCAGGCAATTCTAGACCAAATGCGGATCAAATCCGGATTTGGCGCACCAGTCTTCGAAACGACCGACGCGACTGTCATCAATCCTGACCTGCACCGAAATGCCGTCCTCTCCGTCAATGCGCTTTAGTACTTCCCCTTGCTCATAAAGGCGGGCCAAAGCCTTCCCATCCGAATAAGGAACAAGCAGTTCGAAAACCGGCATGTCTTCGGTCAAGCGGTCTTCGATCAGGGCCAGCAGCGCATCACAATTGGTGCCCTTGATCGCTGAAATTGCAATCGTATTGGCATTGCGTGCCGAGTATTCCTGCACTGCGGTCAAATCTTCGTCTTCAAGCTGATCGCATTTATTCAGGGCCTCGACCAGTTCTTCGCCGTCGATTGCCTTTTGCAGGCCAAGCGCCTTCAAAACTTCCAGCACGTCAAGCTTCTGGGCTTCTGCTTCCTGCGAAGAAGCATCACGAACATGCACGATCAAATCGGCTTCGAGAACTTCTTCAAGCGTCGCCCGGAATGCCGCTACAAGATCGTGCGGCAGATCTGAAACAAACCCGACAGTATCGGACAGGATCACCTTACGACCACTTGGCAGTTCAAGACCGCGCATGGTGGGGTCAAGGGTTGCAAACAGCATATCCTCGGCGAAGACGTCCGAGACGGTCAACTGGTTGAAAAGAGTTGATTTTCCAGCGTTGGTATAGCCGACAAGCGCGACAATCGCATAAGGAACACGTCGACGTGCTTCGCGATGAAGTTCGCGCGTTCGCTTGACTTCTTCAAGCTCACGGCGAAGTTTCGCCAACTTGTCGCCAATCAAACGACGGTCAATCTCGATCTGACGTTCACCCGGACCGGCGAGGAAGCCACGGCCGCCGCGCTGACGTTCAAGGTGTGTCCATGTCCGAACCAGACGAGATTTCTGATAGCTCAGCAACGCCAGTTGAACCTGCAAACGTCCCTCGCGGGTGCGTGCACGGTCGGCAAAGATTTCGAGAATAAGGCCGGTCCGGTCGATGACCTTGCATTTCCACTCACGTTCCAGATTACGT